>JAUNQQ010000051.1 GCA_030536095.1 Candidatus Saccharimonadota bacterium | reverse complement strand
TTAGTCGCAATAGTTCGCCAAATCTATGCCGAACTAAAAATCAATATGCCTAAACTTGGATATAATAACGAGCTGACCGATATTGATCCATTTACTTTTTATACCATTTTTAATCGTGGCCAAACCGAAATAACTCGTATTACTTTCGCCAACACTATCGCAAAAATCCTAGAAATCTCCACACCCCCACCGACCGATTTTACAGGAATTCCGGTTACAAATTCCCTAAATGCCGCGTTCTATCCTCTTGACCTAGAAAACGCCGATAATATCATTAACGAACTCTGGAAATTCTTCGAAGCCGCTCATAGTTTTTACCGAGAAGACACCCCTGAACTACGCGCCCAATTCGCTAATCTATTTAGATATACAATTAATATAAAAGGGAATGGCATAGCTAAAATTACCATGGGCCTCTTCTGGGCTATGCCCGACCTTTTTCTCAATCTCGACAGTCGTAATCGCCAATATATTTATAAATCTGGTGAGCTTCCAGTCGAAATTATCTCTCAGCTTCCTCCACTCGAAAAACTCGAAAAATTTAGCAATGATTTTACTGCCGAAGATTATTTCGCAATTATAGACACCCTTAGAGATTACATCACAAAGACAAATAAATTCCAAAATTTCGCCGATTTTTCATTTGCCGCATGGCAATATTCTGAGCAAGTCAAAAAGGAATCTAATACAGGCATTGGCGATGAAGATTCTACACGCTACTGGCTCTACGCTCCAGGTCACAACGCCGAAAAATGGGAAGAATTTTACTCACAAGGAATTATGCGCATTGGCTGGGGTGAAACCGGTAACCTAAAAAACTTCAGTAGAGCCACCGAAATCGCAGAAGCTATCCACCAGAAATACAAACGAGAAGATTCCGCTAAAAACATTAGACGTTGCCTAAACGACTTCTCAAAAGTAATGAAAATCGGCGACATTATCTTCGTCAAAAAAGGTCGGCACGAAATTGTCGGTAAAGGAATTGTCGATTCTGAATATTATTATGACGAAAATGCCCCGGATGATTACAGGCATACCCGAAAGGTAAACTGGACCCAAAAAGGTTCTTGGTCTCATACTGAAAAAATGGCAATGAAAACCCTAACTGACATTACTGACAATATCGGCGAAATCAAATATCTTAACAACCTGCTTTCGGAAGAAAATCCAGACGAAACCGAAAATGAACCCAAGAAATCACATAGTCCATACACTGTGGATGACTTCTTAACTGAAGTTTATCTCAGTCCCAAAGAATATAACAACATAAAAAATATTCTCGACCGTAAACAAAACATCATTCTCCAAGGTCCACCAGGTGTCGGCAAAACTTTTGCCGCCAAGAGATTAGCTTATTCACTAATGGGCGAAAAGGATCATGAAAGAGTCGCTCTTGTCCAGTTCCATCAAAGCTATTCCTACGAAGATTTTATCGAAGGTTTTCGCCCCTCATCTGATGATAAGGGTTTCAAAATTAAAAAGGGCGTGTTTTACGAATTTTCAGAAAAAGCCGCCGATGACCCTGATGATAATCCTTACTTCTTTATTATCGATGAAATTAATCGCGGAAACCTCAGTAAAATTTTCGGTGAACTCTTTATGCTTATCGAAAAAGACAAACGCGACTATCCAGTCCGTTTACTATATTTCGACCAATACTTCCACATTCCCAAAAACCTCTATATTATCGGCATGATGAACACCGCCGATCGCAGTCTCGCCCTCCTTGACTATGCCTTAAGACGCAGATTCTCCTTCTATGATATGGAACCTGCCTTTGACTCGGACGGATTTATTGCCTATAAAACCGCACTTTCTAATCCAAAATTCGACAGGGTTGTAGAAGCGCTTAAACAAATAAATCAAAAAATCACCACCGACTCAAACCTCGGTCCAGGTTTTAGGATTGGCCATAGTTATCTCTGTAACCTCGACGAAAATAATGATATCGAACAGGAACTCCAAAGCATAATCACCTATGATCTTTTGCCACTCCTAAAAGAATACTGGTTTGATGACGATGATTCTTATATTGAAGCCGCGAGGCTTTTAAGGGAAGCGATTTTGTAGTGATTCCAATTCGTAATATTTACTATATGCTATCTTACGCCTTTAAGGTGCTCAATGAAAAAGGCTATCAAAATTTAGCATCCGAAAATTTTCAAGATGCTGATGAGCTCTATGCTACCATTCTAATCCAAGGCATAAAATATCAACTAAAACGCGGCTTTGATCATACCTATGTCGAAAAAAGCGAAATCTCCTCAGTTGTTCGCGGAAAAATCAATCTTTCCGATACGCTAAAAACCCAAACAATCCTAAGAAGACGCCTCGTCGCCAGCTATGATGAATTCTCTATCAATTCAAATCTAAACCAAATTATCAAAGCAACTCTAAAAACCCTTAAGCGTCGCATTTCTGCAAAAAGCCCTTACCAAAGAGAACTCAATACTATCCTATATTTACTAGCCGATGTCCATGATATCAACATTCACCAAATCAACTGGAAAATCCAATATCACCGCAATAACGAATTATATAAGCTACTCGTCGGCATATGTAATCTTGTTATCTCACGCCAACTCCAAAGCGAAAAATCCGGCGAAAAAAGCCTACGCGAATTCTTTGACGACCAACGCATGTGTAATCTCTATGAGCATTTTATCCTCAATTTTTATCGCCGACACTTCCCCTATTTAAGCCCAATGCCGGCCCATATCAACTGGAACTCCGACGATGGAACTACAATATTTTTACCAACAATGCGCACCGACATCACCCTAACTTCCGGTGAAAAAACCTTAATCATTGACGCAAAGTATTACGAATCTGGAATCCTAAAAAGCAACACTTTATTCGGAGATTCTAGTGAAAAAATCAACTCAGGCAATATTTACCAAATATATTCCTACGTTAAAAATAAAGATACTTTTCATTCTGGAAACGTATCTGGAATGTTGCTTTATGCTAAAACCGACGACAGTGAAGATTTAGACCTAAAATATTCCCTAGATGGCAACACCTTCTACGTTAAAACCCTCGATCTAAACCAACCATTTGAACTAATCCGCGCCCGCCTCATACAAATTAAAAACCTCATCGACAATCCATGATATAATGAAAAAATGAATACTAAGTATCAGGATAAATCCCGCGGTATGCTCACCGGCCTCGCCATTGGCGACGCCCTCGGCGCACCTCTAGAATTCGGTTTTTCGAGTACTATGATTCGCCGTCTGGGCGATAAAATTGCGCATTTTTCCGACTCTCCGCGCTGCTCCGCCGGAGTTTGGACAGATGATACAGAAATGGCGCTTTGTCTCGCTGATAGTCTGCTCGCAAGAAATGGTTATGATTCTTATGATATTATGCATAAATTTACCAACTGGGTAAACAACGGCTACCGCACTTATGACGGAAAGCCTGCTGCCGATGTTGGTGGACAGACACAGCGCGCCATTGAGATTTTTCAGCATCATCCAATTATCTCCGAAAACGACACTACCGATTCTGCCGGCAACGGCGCCATTATGCGTCTTGCCCCAGTTATTATCGCCAATACTTTTCCGAATAAAAACTATCCAACTCTGAAAGACGGTTTAGAACGGAAAAATCTCACAATTACTCCAGAAAATACAGATAGCGAATTTATCGACTTAAAGGATATCACTCCTACACTCGACATGGCAGTTTTATCTTGTCGTGAAACCCATAATTCCATCGCCGCTGAAGCGACGACCGCCTTATTCGCCACGATGCTATATTGCGCCCTTCATGGTCTCCCGAAAAACCACATCGCTTCCTACTGTGGACGCTGGATTATGAATGAAGAATACGACCAATTTTATCTTAATAATTCCGAAAATTTAATTAACCGAGCCATAGAGAAAAACGGAGAAAACCTGCGCGATCTCGGTGGATATATTGTCGATACTTTTGCGATTTCTCTCTGGGGATTAATGAATTTTGATAATTTCCAAGATGGCACGATGGCAGTAATTAGATTGGGCGGCGACACCGACACAAATGCCGCCTGCTATGGTCAGCTCGCTGGCGCTTATTATGGCTATAAAGCAATACCTAAAGAATGGCGAGAAGAAGTATATAAATCCGAAGAGCTAGTTAAAATAGCTGATAAATTACTCGAAATGGGCAAATGCCCAATAATTAAAACTCGTTTTGAAGATGATGAAAATTTTAAAGAAGAATAATAAAGGAGAACCATGGATAAATATATAGATGAAATAATAAATGGTTTGCCAAAAGAACAGGCCGAGTTTCTGGAGGCTCATCGACCAGAATCCGTGGATTATGTTTGGGAACATGAAAACTAGCCGGCATCTGGTTTCTTAAGAGAGTGCGCAGAAAAATACCCTGATGATGGTTTGACTAAAAAAATGTTAAAAAGTCTAGAAGATTTAGGAGGTAAAAATGGCTAAATACGACGAATATGGGTTTATTTCTGAATTAAAAGATAACGAGATTTTCGTTTTTGGCAGTAACGGCTTTGGTGCTCATAATGGCGGAGCTGCCGCGACTGCTGTTCGTAAATTTGGCGCTAAGATGGGCCAAGCAGAGGGCTTACAAGGTCAAAGTTATGCCATTAACACCATGGACTCTGAAGACGAAATGTACGCCCAGATCGGCAGATTCCTAAATTTCGCCAAAAGCCACCCAGAGCTTACTTTCCTAATAACGGAAATCGGATGCGGAATAGCAGGTCATAGTCCAGAGCAAATTGCGCCACATTTTAAGAATCATTCTAAGAATGTGATTCTTCCAGACTCTTTTGCCCAAATGCTCAAGTAGCCTTTCCTGAGCCGACGCATTTATAGATATAGCGATAAGTCGCGAGGAACTATCGCTTGGCAACTGAATGTGCTAGACGCTTTTATTGCCAATTAATCAATTGCGGCCGTCGGCTCGAGAAAAACTACTTGGCCCTGTTCCGGCTCATAACGACGACAATATAAATGGAGTTTATGGCTCGTACGATATAAGCCGGAGCAAATATGGAAAGCAATTCTTCAATGATTTCAAGTAATCATACATTTCTCCTTAGTTAAGTTAATAAAGGTATGTACTAGTGGGTTGACCACTCTGAAACCATCCTCAACAAAATTGCGAATAATGAAAACGGCTCCAACGAAAAACACCTCGTTCTACCTAGTCAATTGACTAAATGAAACGAGGTGTTTCTTGTGCTTATGGAGCCGCCAACCAGGTTTGAACTGGTGACCTTCGCCTTACCATGGCGACGCTCTACCAACTGAGCTATAGCGGCATACTCAAAATGTACTTTTTCTCCGCCTAAATCGCTTCAGAGGTGGCACCATGGTCT
>JAUNQQ010000011.1 GCA_030536095.1 Candidatus Saccharimonadota bacterium | reverse complement strand
GTTGCCATTCCAACCGCAATCCCCATCTGCCCATTCAAAAGAATGTTTGGTACTGCCGCCGGTAAAACCACTGGCTCCTTCTCACTCCCATCAAAATTATCCCGAAAATCCACCGTTTCCTTCTCAATGTCCGTCAAAAGTTCCGCCCCCACCTTATCCATTCTCGCCTCTGTATACCTCGATGCCGCCGCCTGATCACCATCCATTGATCCAAAATTACCCTGTCCCTCAACTAGCGTATATCTCATTTTCCACGGTTGCGCCAAATTCACCATCGCCTCATAAATCGACGAATCCCCGTGCGGATGATACTTACCCATTACTTCCCCGACAATCCTTGCCGACTTCACTGTCGCATGTGGCGCCTTCCATCCATTCTTATTCATCGCATACAAAATCCGCCGATTTACCGGTTTTAATCCATCTCGCACATCTGGCAACGCTCGATCAATAATAACTGACATCGAATACTTCAGGAAATAATCTTCCATCATCTCATCAACATCTTTTCTCTCAACCCCATCCACCACTTCCCCCTCCAAAACTTCTTCCATCTCGTTGTTTTTCATAGCTTCATCCTCTGCCATAGTTCCTCCTTAAAAATCCAAATCATCCATATTAACCGTCGCCGCTCCCGCCTGAATAAAGTTTTTACGCAAATCCACCTGATCACCCATCAACTTCGTAAACACCGCGTCCGCCTTCTCCGCATCATCAATCTTCACCTGCACCAAAACCCGGTTCTCCGGATCCATGGTCGTCTCCCAAAGCTGTTTCGCATCCATCTCACCCAACCCCTTATACCTCTGCTGCCCCGTATATCCCGCCTGTTTATATTTCTCATCTTCCGGATTAATCTGTACTCCCGCCTTCTTCCGCTCGTCTATTTTTTCATCCAATTTCTTCTCTAGCGCTCTCTCGTCAAACAAATACTCCACTTTCATCTTATTCCCTGTCCCCTTTTTCAATCCAAATAGTGGCGGTTTAGCCAGATAAACATGCCCCTCCTCAATAATTTTCGGCATATATCGAAAGAAAAACGTCGTAAGAAGCGTCGCAATATGCAGCCCATCCACATCAGCATCGGTCATAAATATAATCTTATCATATCTAATTCCATCCATATTAAACTGCTCACCTATTCCTGTTCCCACTCCCTTAATTAGCGATACTAATTCCTGATTCGCGAGCATCTTATCCAGCCTCGCCCTCTCCGTATTCAAAACTTTTCCCCGCAGCGGCAAAATCGCCTGAATCTGCGGATTCCGCCCCTCTTTTGCCGACCCTGCCGCCGAATTACCCTCTACAATAAACAACTCACACTCATCCCTATTTCTCGACGAACAATCAGCTAACTTCGAAGGTAAGTTCAATCCCTCAAACGCTCCTTTACGGAGTACGTTATCTCTTGCCGCCCGCGCCGCCTTTCGCGCTCGCGCCGCCGTCGTCGCCTTCTGAATAATTTTCTTCGCCACCGCCGGATTTTCTTCCAGATAATATCCAAAATACTCCGTTGTCACCTTGTCGACATATCCCCGCACCTCTGGATTTCCCAGCTTATTCTTCGTCTGTCCCTCAAACTGCGGATCCGGCAATTTTACCAAAATCACCGCCGTCAACCCCTCCTTAATATCATCCGCCACTAGATTCGGCTCTTTCTCTTTTAAGAGTCCATTCTTCCGCGCATAATCATTTATTACTCTGTTCAATCCCGTTCTAAATCCCACCACATGCATCCCCCCATCTGGCGTCAATACATTATTTGCAAACGGCTTCATCGTCTCCGCAAACGAATCATTATATTGTACTGCTATCTCTACTTCAGAGTCTTCTACTTCTTTCTCAACATAAAAAACCTCATCCGACAGCACTTCTTTTCCCTGATTTAACCGTTTAACATAGCTCTTAATTCCCCCTTCAAAATAGAACGATTCTTTATCTCCTGTTCTCTCATCCTGAACAACAATCAAAATACCCTTTGTCAGATATGCCTGATGCCTCGCATAATTTGATACCCACTCATAATCAAACGTCACCGTCTCCCTAAAAATCGTCGGATCTGGATAAAACTTAATCTTTGTTCCCCTCTTCTTTGTCTTCCCTAAAACTTCCAATTTCTTTGTTGTTTTTCCCTGCTCGAACTCAATATGATTTATTTGTCCATCTCGATAGACCTCTGCCACCATCTTCGTTGACAACGCATTTACTACCGACGACCCCACTCCGTGTAATCCAGATGAAACCTTATATCCTCCCCCACCAAATTTTCCTCCTGCATGCAAAACCGTCAACACCGTCTCTAGTGATGACATCTTTGTCTTCGGATGAATATCTACCGGAATCCCCCGTCCATTATCCTCAACTTCACATCCCCCATCCGCCAAAAACGTAATTGTTACCTTTGTTGCATGTCCCGCAATCGCCTCATCAATTGAGTTATCTGCAATCTCTTTTACTAGATGATGCAGCCCATCATAACCTGTCGACCCAATATACATTCCCGGCCTCTTTCGAACCGGCTCTAGCCCCTCTAAGACTTGAATTTCTGACGCATCATATTCTTCCGCTTTCGGCATTTTCACCTCACTTAAATATTTTACCCCTCCCATTATACTCCGATTTCCAAAAACGTCAACCCCCTATCACCACCCAATTTTCACTAATCCCCCAAGCCCTACCGCAACTTTATAACCTGATTCTGCTTAAGTTTTTCATCATTCTCTGCTCTCATCTCCTCTGAAATATTTTCCGAAACATTCTCCGAACCCTTTTCGACATTCACTCCTGGCACAATTGGTAATCCATCCGCCCCCAACTCCATCTCCCCGAAATTTTGCCCGTCAGACGCGTCAGTAGCCCCGCTATGACCATTCTCCGCTCCAGCTAGTCGTCTATCAATCTCCGCCTCAACTTCGCTTCTCACACCCCCGTATTTTGCCGCAGAATACAATCTCAACGATTCCATCTTCTCTGGACTCGTATCCGCCAAAGGTGGTCTGAGATTCATCGTAAACGGTTTACTCGGCATATCAAACATCATCACCTGTGAAATCGCGTGAAAATTCGGCTGATTATGCAAATCCTCCGCATTAAACACCGGCACAAACGCCTTCTCTAACATTTCCGCATCCGTTATTCCAACCCGCCCCGCAATAATTGTTCCAACATTTCCCAGAATTCCTTCCCTAATCTGTTCCGTTAGCTGTGTCATAAACTGATTCGCCACAATTAAATTCAGTCTAAACTTCCTCGCCTCTGATAAGATACTCTCAAAACTCTCTGTCGCAAAATTCTGAAACTCATCTACAAACAAACAAAAATCATTTCTCTCATCCTCTGGCGTATCCACCCTCGACATCGCCGCCGTTTGGAACTTCATCACAAAAATCATACCTAGCAACTTTGAATTTAATTCCCCAAGTTTTCCCTTCGACAGATTAACTAAAAGAATTTTCTTCTGATCCATAATTTCCCTAACATTAAAACCACTTTTTACCTGTCCCAGTGTATTCTTCATTATCGTATTCGCAATAAACGGCGAAAACTTCGAGTTGAACCACGTAATCACTTCCCCTCCGTCATTCGACTTCTGGCTCGCCGGAAATTCCTTCGTCCAATAATCAAACACCGTCCTATCTGTTACATATTTCAACTTATCTTTCACGTACTCTGGATCTGTAAAACACTTTGGAATATCTATAAATGTTGCTCCGTTCGGATCGCTCATCAATAGTAGTGCCGCATTCCGAAACATCTGCTCCCCTATTGGTCCAAAAATACCTGTATGTCCCGGATCATACAGAGAATACAGCATATTTATCCCTTCCTGCACAATAAAGTCCTTCTGATCTTCCGTCTGAAATTCGAACATATTCATTCCCATCGGATGCTCGAGATCTCCCGGATCGAAATAAATTACATCATCCATTCTTTCCTCTGGTACCATCCCCAAAAGTTCCTCCGTAACATCTCCGTGCGGGTCAATGAATGCGAATCCTCTCCCCTCCATCATATCCTGATATGCCAAATTCTTCATTAAAACCGATTTTCCCATCCCTGTTGCGCCGATGATATAAGTATGCCGTCTTCGATCCTTTGTTGATAATCGAATTTCCTTCTTATTTCCATGAAATTCATTCACGCCCAGAATAATCCCCTCTGTTGTCAACTTCGCCGGCCCATCCACCTGTCTTGTTGCCTGCCTCTCCACCTGTGAATTCGGTATCGTATTCTGATTTGGTAAATGAAAAATCGTCGCAAGCTCCATAGAATTCAATACCATCCCCTTATGACCCTGCGGAAAAATCCTAAACAAATAATCCTTTGTTAATTTGTCTGCCTCCTTAAATGGATCATATTTGAATCCATTTTTCTGCGCCGATTCAAACTGCGAAAATGCACTCACAAGTCCCCCAAGAAGCGCCTCTGATCGCATATATGTCTCAGAACTCGCCACTAATCTAATCAATGTCTCAAATCCGGGATATTTTACTTTATTCTCGATCGCCTGAATCTCTTCTTGTTGTATGTTCGTCAATATTTTTTCATCCTTCTCTTTCGCCTCTGGCACTTCAAACGGCGCACGGAGAATATCCCTAAATTCACTCGCAAATGTCGCTCCGCCTTGAGTAAATTTCTTACTCACGCCCTGTATTTCTTTTACTCGGCTCTCTGATTTATTTGTCCAACCCTCATCCGCCGGCCTGAACAAAATCTGTATTGCCATTCCTTCTGTTGCCTTCGCTACCGATAGCGCATTCAATATCGCCATACTCCCATCCCATTTCATTTCCTCATATGTCGCAATCGGATATACAAATTCCTTCTTGAGGCTTAATTCTCCACCTGCCACCCCCATCATCCCACCCTTTTCCGAAAAAATATTCTCTTCCTCTACTTCTTCCAATCTCGCCGCCGGATAAGCCGAAGTAACCGCCTGCTTTACTGTCTCTGTTAGCGCCGTCGGTACAAAAGTATAATACTTGATGAACCCACCCGTTGCTACAATCTCAAATGCAATATGCCTCTGCCCAAACAATCTCGCTCTCCATCCCTTTTGCAAAGTCGATGCAATAATCGAATACATCACCTGCGCCTGGCTAATCGCCTCGTTCGTAATGTCTCGTTCGTCTCTTCCTCCGCCCTGAATATCTTCCGTCTGCGGCGGGAGATGAATCATCATCGGCACCATCTTTAGCCCCCGCTCTAAATTCTTCTTCTCTCTCTGTTTTCGTAATTTTAACAACGCCCCAATCACTCCCCCCACCACTGTCATAGTAATTATTACAACAACTAACCACCACCCCGTAAACCCACTACTCACCCCAATATTATTATTTTCTACAACAGTATTTTCCATTGACTGAGCTAGCCTCTCGCACGCCCCCTCTTCGCCAATTGCGCAAGCTTCATCTAGTGATATTCCCTGCTCGTTAATCATTCCGCATCCCCAGCCCCCTATTAAATCTCGCCAACTGGTAACTACTTCTCAGCTGTGCCACTCGAACCATTCTCTCTCTTGGATTATTTCTAGTCGCTTCTACGACTTCCTCCGCTTTTCTGGCCCACTCGTCTTCTTGTTCATCACCATCCTTTGCTATCTCCGGAGCATCAATTGCAATCTCTTCACTTGTTCGATTATCTACTAACGCTTGTTTATTTTCCGCTCTCTGAACCTCCTCAATTACCGGAACCCCCACTGCTCCAACAGTTGCATTTCCCAAGGCATCCCTCGTTCCCTGACTCACCTCAGTATTTTCTCTATTCCCCCACCTTATTTCTTCTACTTCAATTTTATTATTTTTTTCATCCAAAAACCTCCCCTCTCCCTTATTCGCCCATCCGAATTCGCCATTGTCCATATGCTTATTCTATCACTTGTCGGCAGCTTTGTAAACCAAAAAACAGCCCAAAAACTCAAAACAGACCACTAGAAACACCGCCCAAATCGAAAAACCAACAAATGGTTTTAATAGTAAAAAAATTACTGGTGCAAACGCCAATACACCAGCGTAAAATTTCACAATTTTTCTCCCCCTCTTCCCCCTTATACGAAAGAACACATCCACCACCCAAACAAACACCCCAAAGAAGACTAAATAAAGCACAATAAAGAACGCTAACACCCCCAACGGACCCAAAGTATCCGGAGCAGTAAAGTTCATCACAAGAAGCAAAAGGACTGTTAGAAATAAGCTAAACAGTAGAAAAATTCTATTTGTCATAACCATTTAATTATATCACAAACCCAACTTTTCTACTATTCAGGAGCTAAGAAGCGAGTGGTTATCGGGCACCAAAACACTTACTATAGGCCTGAACCATTTCTCTCGCATTCCTAGCTTTTTGACCGCTCCACATTTAGTGGGGCGTATTTGTTTCATTTCCAATCATTCTATTTTTTTAGAAAGGAACTAATGATTAGACGAAACTGGCTTTTCTGAATTCAATTCCCTATCTGTTCACACAGATCTGTTTTCCTAGGCTAAACCTTTGGAATTGACATTAGCGTTAGCCGCAGGTAACTCCTAGAATTTGTAATTTATGGCTAGAAATTACCTGTTAGCTCGCTAATTATAGTTTTTAATTTTCTGTCTTATCGACTATGCATCCACTATACCACACACCTTTAATTTATTCAAGTATTAATCCGTTTATTTTATCATTATTTTTTACAACATTATTCCAAAAATAGCCATTTTTAATCTGTTATTGTCTTTCTCACAACGAAAGTATTTTTTACAACATATAATTTATTTGGCTCATTTTTACAATCGCCGAATTTTACAATAATCTTCTTATTATTTCACCCTTCCCTACCCTCAACTACTCCATCCACCACCACAAATTAATACATCCTATTCATTATTTTTTGCATTACAGCATCCCTCCAACTATAATATCGCCCCCAAATATCTCTTTCTCCATTTTAAGCCCTCCAGAGTACTTATAAAAAACTCAAAAAATATTAAAACTTTTATGCAAAAAACTATTGACTTTAGCATTTTTTTGCGTTATTATAGAGATAGCTTTTGAATAAAACTTTTATTCAAAGCCAAAAACAAACATAACTTAGCCAAAACTAAAATAAAAACTCCACACTCTTTATAGACCCGTAACCTCGCAGTTAACGGGTCTCTTTCTATCTAAAAATATAATTACCTATCCCCTACCGTTCTCGACCAGCTCTAGCTATAATACGCACTAATACCCCATTAAATGCCTTTATTAAGCGCAAAACAAAAAACAGCGGCCATACGGCCAGCTATTTTCAAAAATCTGGTGGAGCTGCCGGATACTGCCTCCGGGTCCGAAAAATCTCCATAATACCCTTCTACACGCATAGTTTTCCATATCGCTTAGCAAATGAACAATAGAATGAAAAACGGAAACTATTGTTCGCCATGACAAATCTTCAGATCCACGTCGTCACACAATAGACCCTAGTCTCATACTTTTTCTATGATAACTTTCCTCCCTATGAAACCTCAGTCAGAAAGTCAGCTTAAATTAATCCTTAAGCATAAACAGGTGCAAAAAACACATGCTTCGAAGTTTTTTCTTCATTTATTTAATACTTACGGTATCAATCGTCGTGCAAAGTATCTGTTAATAATCCGTCTAAGCTTTGTCAGCCCCAAAGCCACAATACCATCATTATACCACCTCCTCTCCCCTTTTTCAATCCCCACCTCGGCTCATTTACCCTCCATTTTCTGAACATTTTTTCATACCCCTGTTTTTATTGTATTTTTTACAACGCTACCCCTGTTCACACTTTTCCTCATTCCGCCTCTGCTTACTTAATTTTTACAACATATAATCAGGGGTAAAACTACTTACGCCTAAAATAAAAAATTTTATAAGAAGTTATTTTTACAACGAAAGCTTGACTTTCTATTTTCTCTTTGCTAAACTGAAACCATGATTTCAAAAGTTAATTCCATAGTTCCCCACGGCTTTGGCGGCGCCCTAGTCGAAGTAGAGGGTAGTAAGACTCGCAGTCTTTCACAATTTAATATTGTCGGACTCGCCAGTAAAACCATCAATGAATCACGCGAACGTGTCCGTAACGCCATACGCGCATCCGGATTCGCTTTTCCTTCCGATAGTCGAATTACCATCAATCTCGCGCCGGCCGAACTAAATAAAGACGGCCCTCATCTAGATTTACCTATCGCCCTTTCTGTTATGATCCTGAGTAATCAGCTTCACCAAAAAGATGTTGATAACGCAATCTTCGTCGGTGAACTTTCTCTTGAAGGCCTCCTCCGTCCCGTCCGTGGCATTATTAATGTCGTTGAAGCCGCCAAGAATCTTAACTATAAAACAGTCTATCTGCCCATTCAAAACGTTCCTCAAGCCTCACTCGTCGACGATATTAAAATAATTGGTGTAGACTCTTTAAAACAGTTAATTCTGATTTTAAAATCCCAGATTTCTCCCCCAGCGAATCATTTAGGGGAATCTCTCAACTCCCCTAAATGCCCCTCCTCCGCACCAACTCTTGACCAAATTCGCGGTCAGGAGCGAGCCAAGCGCGCACTCGAAATTGCTGTCGCCGGCCATCATAATTTACTTTTAAACGGTCCTCCTGGCGCCGGAAAGACCATGCTTGCCCGCACTGCCACTAGTTTACTCCCGCCCCTATCTCGCGCCGAAAAAATCTCCATTACAAAAATACACGGGCTTTCTAATAGTAACTGTGAGATTATCGCTTCCCGACCTTTTCGTTCTCCACATCATACCGCCAGCACTGTCTCAATTATCGGTGGCGGCAATCACGCCTTTCCGGGTGAAATATCTCTCGCTCATCTAGGCGTCCTATATCTTGATGAATTTCCGGAATTTCCTCGATCCGTCCTCGAAGCATTACGTCAGCCTCTCGAAGATAAAGTTATCTCCATTTCTCGTGCTAACACCAAGGTTACCTATCCCGCCGACTTTATGCTTATAGCCACAATGAATCCGTGTCCTTGTGGCCATCTAGGCGACCCCTTCCATCAATGTACCTGTACTCCTCAACAAATTGAAAACTATAAGAAACGCATTTCCGGTCCCCTACTTGACCGTATCGATATTTATCTCGATGTCAGCCCTGTCGAAACCTCTTCTTTACTAAATCAAGCCGCCTCTTCGTCCCCCTCTGTCCAGAACGTTGTAAAAAATAATATAACTGAGGCTGTAGAGCGTCAGTTTAATCGCTACCATAATAAAGAAACCCGTAATTCCAATTTATCTTCCACCGAAGTTGCCAGCCTCCTCTCTCTAAAACCTTCTGCCAAAGCTACCCTCGATATCGCCACTAAGTCACTCGGTCTTTCCGCTCGTAGCTATTTTAAAGTCATTAAGGTAGCCCAGACCATCGCCGACCTTGAAAGAGCTCCCGAAATTTCCGATTCGCACATATCTGAATCACTCAGCTTTAGAAAACGTTAATTCCCCTCCATCCTTCAAAGATAAAACCTGCTATAATCCCCTATTTCTCTCTTGCAATTTCACTTAAACTTTGATATAATGACAAGGACGTAAGTCAGTTAAACCCATCACTAAAGGAAAGGATAATTATTAGCAAACAGCAATCTGCGCATACGCGCATAAACGGAGAAATCCGTTACTCAGAAGTTAGAGTTATAGGAGAAAACGGCGAACAGCTAGGCATAATGTCCAGTAAAGAAGCTCAGTTTCTCGCCAATAAGGCTAACGTCGACCTTGTCGAAATTGCTGCTCAGGCTAATCCGCCCGTTGTTAAAATTATCGATTGGGGAAAATATCAATACCAAAAGACTAAGGAGCAGGCCAAAAATCGTAAAAAAGCTCGCGAAAAACAAGCTGAATTAAAAACGATGAAAATCGGCCTAAAAATCAGCGATAACGATTTAAATATTAAGCTCCGAAAGGTATCTAAATTCCTCAATAATGGCGATCATGTTAAGATTATCATCACTCTCCGCGGTCGCGAAATGGCCCATAAAGAACTGGCCAACCAGCTACTCGATAAATCCATTTCGATCCTAAAAGAAGAGTCTGATGTCGTCATCGAAGGAAAACCCAACTTTACTGGTCGAAATTTATCTGTCAGCGTCCGTAAAAAATAACGTAAAAATATTACAAGAAATAACATTGCCCTAAGCTTACCGCTTAAGTCAATGACCATATATAATCAGATAGAATTCGGAAGAAGTCTCCTTGACTTTTACGGTTCCCTGATCGAACATTCATCTAATATTAATTTAACAAGGAGAAAGCTTATGCCAAAGCTAAAAACCCATAAAGGGACCGCTAAACGCGTAAAAATCACCGGAACCGGTAAGATTTCGCGTGAACGCGCTTTCGGAAACCATATCCTAGCAAAAAAATCCAAAGCTAGAAAACGCAATATAAAAACCTCAGCATTCGTTGAAGGTAAAATCAAGAAAAACGTTAAAAAAGCTTTAGGAGTATAATATGAGAATTAAAAGAAGTGTTCCTGCTAGAAAAAAGCACAAGAAAATTCTAAAAGCCGCAAAGGGTATGCAACATTATCGCACCCGTAGTTTTCGTCTTGCAAAACAAGGTGTAATAAAATCCCTTCGCTACAGCTACCGTGATCGACGCACAAAGAAACGCGATTTACGCGCACTTTGGATTACTCGTATCAATAATGCTTCTCGTGAACTCGGATTATCCTATTCCCAACTTATTGCTGGTCTAAAAAAGAACAATATTACAATTGACCGAAAGATTCTCGCTGAACTCGCCGTCAATAATCCTAATGCTTTTAAAGAAATCGTTAACAGCGTAAAGGAGAAATAAAATGTCGAACCTAAAAATCACCGGCAAAGACAAGATGTACGGACACAATGTTTCGTTTTCACAACACAAAACCCGTAAAGTCTTTAAGCCAAATCTCCAGAAAAAGACCTTGAATATTAACGGTCAAAAAATAAAAATCTTAACTTCTGCCTCTGAACTTCGCACCCTGAAGAAAAAAGGCATCATAAAATAAAACTAGAAGTCGTCGCACGCTCTTGCAACCAGATGCGACAAATAAAAAATCTCCCTAACGGGAGATTTTTTATGCTCTCAATAAGCCGGGTTCTGTTCGCCAAAAAGGCTAGCAACCATCTATCTAGTCCCAAAATTACTCTTGGGCTCTAGCGGTGAGCGTGCATCCCCGAATAAGGGTATCTAGCACTCCTTGCAGCCGGTAGGGTTTGCCCCTGTCCTATGTCACCATAAAACACTGTGAGCTCTTACCTCACTCTTTTCACCCTTACCTACGACCAACTTAATCTTGACGCCATAAATCGTCAATCCAATGTCAGTCAAATGTAGGCGGTATAAGTTTCTGTGGTACTTTCCCGGTCCTTTCGAACGGTCGCCGTTAGCGACTACCGCATTCTATGCTGCCCGGACTTTCCTCTGTTTCCAGCGGTTGCCTTTCAAGCACTCCTCCATTATATCACATCCCACTTCGCACTACAATAAAAACTCACCTCTGAAAATGTTTATCAATCGCCAGATTCGCTTCCCTATCCGCCATCTGATTTTTCTCTCTATTCACCTGCATAATCGCCACCGCCTCAAACTCCCCAAACAATCTCTTTACATCCTCATAAATCGGCGAAATATCCTTATTTTTCACCTGATAAACCCCTCGCATCTGCTGCATCATCATCATATTATCCGTCACAAACCTCACCTTCTTCAACCCAAGCCCCAATGCCTGCTGACACCCCTCCTTCAACCCATAATATTCCGCCACTCGACTCGTCGCAAATCCAATAAATTCCCCCCCTTGCTTTAGCACTTCCCCATTCTCGTCCACAATATAATACCCAATTCCCGCCGGCCCCGGATTTCCTCGCGACGCCCCATCCACATAAACTGTCGCCGCATTTGCCACCGCCCGATAAAACTCGCCACTCCCACTACCTACCTTCCCCTCCTCAATCTGAATCACCGACACCGTCGCATCGTCCAGCACTACCCTCGCCAGCTCCTCCGTCCCCAAAAATTTATACGCAGTATATTTCTCCTGCGTTACAATTTTCTCCCCCTCATCCATCTCAATTTCAAAAATAATAAAAAGATTCCCCAGCTGACTTGCGCCCGAAAATCCCGTAAAAGTAATCACATCCTTCAGGTTAATCTTCCGAATCCTCACCCCTAGAGACTCATACATCATCCGCCCCATCGCCTCTTCCGGCTGTTCGCCAAAATTAATCTTCCCTGTCGGCAACTCCCAACTCGGCGTCTCTACGCCCCTTCCCTGCGCCTTTTTTAGATATAAAACCTTCCCCTCTCGTCTCAGAAGTCCAACTACTCTAATTCGTTGCTTCATCCCACCTCCTTATTATTCCAAAACCCCAATGACCTGTTTTCCCTATCATATAGACAAGGTGGGTAAAATCTTATGCTCGCCTCCACGGAGACAAAGCCACGAAATCCCTAAAAACATGATTGTACAGGAAAATCATGTAATCATTGGGGTAATTCTATTATACCAGATAATCATCCAAAAATAAACCAGAAAAATTGAATAATTCCCTCCATTGCTCCACTCATGTACCTCGAAAATACTCCACTTAGAAACACTAATAAGCCGTACACAACCATAATCCCATACGGCTCAACCCTTCTCAGAAAATCCCTGACCACATCCGGCGAAATCGCATACAATACTCTCGACCCATCCAACGGTGGAATTGGAATGATATTAAACAAGAAAAATCCTAATTCCATCAGCACAATCTGGTTTAAAATTACTCCCATCTCCCCTGCCACATACCAGTTTCCTCCCTGTAAAATAAATGCATGTGTCGCAACTCCAATTCCAAAAACCAAAAATGCCAATAAGAAATTCGTTAGCGGCCCCATAATTGCCACTAACGCCATTCCCCACGCCCCGCCCTTTAATCTTCGCGAATCTATCGGCACCGGCTTTGCTCCTCCGAGAATCGGCATCCCCATCAGATACAACATTATCGGCAAAACTAGCGACATTACCGGATCAATATGTCGAAGTGGATTAAGGCTCAATCTTCCCTCTTCCTTCGCCGTCGTATCTCCCAATAAATACGCCGTCCACCCATGCGCCAATTCATGTAAAACCGTCGAAAAAATTATCGCTACAAAAAGACAAACTACCACCATTATATTCATGTAAGTGCCACCACCTCTAAGCTCATCGGCAAACTTGATGCATTCTTAATCTTCAGTTTCTTCTCTGTTCTCGCCGATAACTTTAGCTCTGTCACCATTCCGTCCACATTTCCCATCGCCACTACGATTTTCGGCTCAACCTCTCTCACCGCCCTAACGCTCGTCGTACATAATATACATCCCTGTGGCACCTCATCCAGCGCCTTCTCATCATCTCCAATAATCGCCACATGTACTCCCCCAATCTCCGCCACATAAATCGTCTCGCCTTTTTTCTTCTCTGTTGTCTTTTTTTCTTCATCCTTCCCCACCGCCGCCACATCTACACCCCGAATCGTCATATCCCCAATCTCAAACTCCCCCGGCCCATGAACCTTCCCCACCTCAAGCCCCGCATCAATTTCGTTTTGTGCGACATTAAAAGTTACGCTCGTTTGCTTAGCTGTAATCGTTATTTCATCCTGATTTTTGCTTGTAATTTCAAACATATTTCTCCTTACTTTATTATTTTCTCCGGATCATAAATCTCCGCGATTTCCATTTCCATTATATCCGCAATAAACCTATCTCGCACACTTTTCCGGTACGCAAAATCCTCTTCCGACATAATCACATAATTCAATGGTTTCCCTACTCGCTTCTCAACTACTTCCGCCCATCTCGTCAATTTCTTCGTCTTATCATTCCCTATTATCAGAAGATCTACTCCATCCTGCCCCACCTTTCTATTAGTCACTATGAGTCCCGACAAATATTTCGAAACCGACTTACAATATTCTTCCCAAACATTCTTTTTTACGCCCCTATCTTCGTTCACATCTCCATGCGAATTGAACAAATCTTTTAATGCCTTTGAATACGGATGTCGCATATTTGCTGAGTAATAAATTTTATTATCAAAAGTCTCGTTCTTAACAATTCCCGCCGCCTCTAAATTCGTCAATTCCCTTCTTACCGAATTAATCTGTTCCTCAATTACCCTTGTAATCTCTCGAACATAAAAAGACTTATTTGTATTCGAAAAGAAAAGCTCTAAAAGCTTTGCCCTTGTCTTTGAACCAAAAATCCGTTCCATAGCTGTTGCATTTTCTTTACTCATTCTGTATACATTCTAGCACACTTTGAGTAATTTTTTCAAGAGGAATCCATATAATTTTTTCATTCCGCTTAAACCACGTCATCTGCCTTTTCGCCAAATGCCAATCCTCATAAAAACACAGTTTCTTCGCCTCTTCCAGACTTATTTCCCCTTCCAAATATTTCCACGCATACTCATAAATATCACTTTTCATTGCCTGACTTCCCCAACCATACTTTTGAACAAGAAATTTAACCTCCGAAAAAAGCTCCTGAGTAAACATTTTATTCACCCTTGAATAAATATTTTCCCTCAGCTGTTCCGTTTCTGTACTCACTCCAAACACCCTAAACCTGTCATCCATCTCTGTCCTGTCTGAACAATTTTTTTGTTCAGCCCCACCAGAAAATTGGTAATTAAACACTAGCGAATCAATATACAATCCTGCCCCACCCACCACCATCGGTACACTTCCTCGCTCCTGAATCTCGGCAATCTTCTTCTCCGCATACGCCTTCCAGTCCGCCACCGTCCATCTTTCTCCTGGCTCTACTAAATCCAATCCCCAATGTTTCACTCCCTGCATCTCCGCCATAGTCGGTTTTGCCGTCCCAATATCCATATACTTATATACCGCTCGCGAATCCGCCGAAATAATCTCCACTGCGCAACCAAACCTTCGCTCAATCTCCAGCGCTGTTCTAATCCCCACCCCAGTTTTTCCGCTCGCCGTCGGCCCTACAATGACTATAACTCTATCTTTGCGCATTCTCTCTGATATACTTCGCCAAATCCCCCAGCTTCACTTTCTCTTCCACCTGCTTTCCACTAAGTCCCATCTCGTGTCGCCTGACGCTTACTTCATTACATTCAGCATCTTGAGGGCCAATAATCAACATCATCGGAATTTTCAGCCCCGTCCCCCGCTTGATCTTCTTCCCCAGCGAGTCCGCCGTCGTATCCACCGAATATCTTAGGTGATTTTCCCTGACCGGCTCATCCAATACCACTCCATTCAGTACCTTGCATATCTTCTCTACATACTCCCCCACCTTATCATTCACCGTCACAATCCTCACCTGTTCCGGCGCCGACCAAAACGGAAACCACCCCGCCGTATGCTCAATAAACACGCTCATAAACCGCTCGATTGAACCAATCAACGCACAATGAATCATAATCGGCGTCGCCTTCGACCCATCTTCTGCCGTATATTCCAGTCCAAATCGCTTCGGCATTGCATAATCCAGCTGCACCGTCGCAAGCTGCCATTCCCTCCCCATCGCATCCACCGCCATAAAGTCCATCTTCGGCCCATACATCGCCGCCTCTCCAATCCCCACAAAATAATCCATCTTAAATTTCTTTGCCATCTTCTCAATCGACGTTTGCGCCTTCTCCCACATTTTCTCATCTCCGATATACCCCTCTCCATCATCTCTAAATGACAACCTAAGTTTCAGCTTCATATCAACCCTCTTATACAAATCCTTTGCCGACGCAATCAGCTCCCCAAAAATCTGCTCAACCTGCGCATCCGTACAAAACACATGCGAATCATCCTGCGTAATCGCCCTAACTCGCGAAAGTCCACCCAGTTCCCCCTTTCTTTCGTCCCGATACACCATAGTCGTCTCCAGTAATTTCATCGGCAAATCCTTATATGACCGCGGCTGGCTCGCATAAATCTGCGAATGATGCGGACAGTTCACTGGCTTCAGTGCCAACTCATCCCCCGATTCCGAACTAACAAACCGCATCAATTCCGGAAACTTTTCAAAATGCCCCGAAGTTTTATACAAACTCACATTCGCAATGTGCGGAATACAAACTTTCTGATACCCATTTTTCTCCCGATAACTCTGGGCAAAAGCATTCAACATTTCCCTTAATGCCGTTCCCCTCGGTGTAAACAGCGGCAGTCCTGACCCTACTAAATCTGAAAAACAGAATAAATCCAGCTCCTTCCCCAGCTTCCGATGATCCCGTGCCTTCGCTTCCTCTTGCTGAGTAATAAAATTGTTCAATTCCTCTTCCGTCGAAAACGCCACCCCATAAATCCGCGTCAGCATCTCCCTCTTTTCATCCGCTCGCCAATACGCACCCGCCACCTTCGTCAGTCGAAACGACCCAATTTCCCCCAAACTTTCCAGATGCGGCCCCTTACATAAATCCACAAATTCCGCCGCCTCACACGCCTTCCGAAAATCTTTCTCCTCTACATTCGTCATCAGATAAAACGAAATTTCCTCATCCTTCGCCAAATCCTGAATCAGCTCTTTCTTAAAATTCTGCCCATTCTCCTTCGCCCACTTCAGCGCCTCTTCCCTTTTTACCGCCATCTTCACCATCTTAAACTTCCGCGCAATAATTTTTTTCATCCGCTTTTCAATTTTCGGCAAATCACTTTCGGCTATTTTTGTCGCACCAAAATCAATATCATAATAAAATCCATTCTCCACCGCCGGCCCCATCCCAAATTTCGCCTCCGGATACATTTCCTGCACTGCCGCCGCCAAAACATGCGCCAGACTATGCCGCATTTTCTCAATTTTTTCCACCGTCTCCTCCTTTTTCTCAACTTTTTTCATAAAAATTCACCTTTCTTCTTCCATTTTAGCATTCTTTGTGGTAAAATAAAAGTGCGATATTGGTCCACCGCGGTTCACTCTCCCGTGAACCGTCCCAACCCCCCAATATCGCACCTTTTCTATATTTATATTTATATCTATGGGTCGCTAGCTCAGTTGGCTAGAGCGTCTCGTTTACACCGAGAAGGTCGGGGGTTCGAGCCCCTCGCGACCCACCAAGCATTCGAGAGAAATAAAAATGCAAGACCCGTAAGGGTCTTATATTTTTATTTCCGAGAATGCGCAGGTGGGAATAGGATGCGAAGCATCCGTCCCACCAGAACAAAAAGTAAATCCCGTAGGGATTTAATTTTTGTTCTGACAGTGTATCGCGCACGAAGAGTGAGAACCCCGCAGGGATTCGGACGCAGTAGGAGTCGAATAGAAATCCTAAACTTCATTTAGGATTTCTTGAGACGACGCCCTGCGCTATGGATTTGCGCCGGCAAATCCATTGCCCCTCGCGACCCACCGCCCTAAACCCATATCTCCTCCACAGAAAAAGGTAATAACCTTTCCCACTCGTTATTGCCTTTTATCTCTAAGTCTAGATTCTTGTCACTAATAACTCTACCGCGCTACACAACGCACCGTAAAACCGTAGATCTTACTGCTCGTGTGCTGCAGATTGAAGTAGGCAGAGTGGAAGTACAAGTGGTAAGCGGCCATAGGGCTGTTACTCTCACGAGACCAGTAGTAGCCGCCGCTACCACGATCGAGCGAGTTGCCGGACACCCAGTAGTAGAGGCCTGAGCGAACAATAGAGAAAGGTGCTTTCTGAACGACATCGTTAGAACGACCG
>JAUNQQ010000010.1:10845-17800 GCA_030536095.1 Candidatus Saccharimonadota bacterium | reverse complement strand
GCCATAGAGAATACCGCACTAAAGAAGAAACCTTTCTCAATTATTCAAGCCGGCTACTACTACTGGGCTTACGGGAGTCTGTACTATCGAGGGTCGAACGCGTTCTACTGGTCTAGTCACCCGTACTCCCAGACCTACGCGAACTCCCTCGCCTTTTACTCTACTCAGGACTTCTACCCCCAGTATGGGGGCAACAAGATCCACGGTTTCACCGTCCGTTGCGTAGCCCGGTAGCAGTAAGCGTCAGCAGTCTATCTTTTACCCCCCCCTCCCCAGACGAGCTAAGCTGGAGAGGTTGGGGAAAGAGAGAAGATACGAGGAGGGGAAAAGAGGAAGCCCGCCCCCGCGACGCGCATAAGCGCGGCCGGAGGCGAGGCGGAGGGGAAGAAAAGCAAAAGCTTTAGAACTTGAGGATAAAGAAAGCAAACTGGACACAGAATGGTCTAGTGAAGCGACGGCTGTCGGAGGTGGAGGCCAAATGCTTTTGGCCGGAGCCGACGACGGGCGTCGCTTCCGCGTGAATTGGGGTTTAGCGTAACTATAAAATGATGAGGGAAATAAAATGGTAAAGAAAAAGGAGTCTGGAGAGGCGAAAAAGAAAAAGGTGGAATTATTGCCACTAGAAAAAATGGCGCTGGAAAAAGAAAAAGAAAAAGTCGAGACGAAGAAAGAAACAGAAAAAGCCGAGCCAGCTAAAGGAGTTGCCGAGAAAAAAGAAACGGAAAAAGTGGAGCCAGCTAAAGAAGTTACCGAGAAAAAGATGGACGAGGAAGAAGAAAAAGTGATGGTAACGGTAGGAGATGGAGTGCTAAAATGTGGGAAATATAAGGTGACATTACGGACGGAGCCAGATGAGGTGGACGATGAGACATTGCGGTTTTTAGTTTCACATCCGACACAGGAGGGAATTGAGCCGAAGCCGGAGCCGATAAATAATTCGGCGAAAAGGGCGATTCGGCGGATAGAAATGAAAAGGTACCGAGTATTAAAACGGTGGGCAAAAATTATAGAAAGGCTTAATCGGCAATATATTATTATATTCTATATGGATAACGGGTTTTGGGGGACTTATGGACCGTCGGCGGTAGTTTTGAATTATAAGATTTGTGCGCGGACGACATGGAAGCCGGTGCTTAGGGTTGACAATGACAATTTTTCTAAAATTTCGGACGGAAAGATTATGGTAAAGGCGATAGATAGTTTATTACAGACGATCAATGGATCGTTTTTTATTGAGGAGAAGGTTATTCAGACGAATGATGTGATTGTGTTCCGACTGAAGAATAAAATTTCTGAGAAAGAATACAGGGGATACTTAGAAAGAAGAGGTGAGGCGATTCAGGCGCTGGAGTCGGTAGCAAATGATGTTAGGACGATGCCGAAGTTAAAAATGAAATTGATTGAGACGCACGAAAAAGTGTTTTTTCTGAGTAATCGGCAGACAAGCGTAAAGAACGCGACGCGAATTACGAGTAGGATGTTGGATGACCTAGAAGAGGCGATTCGGGAACTATATATCATTTTAAAGACAAATGCGGAGGCGCGGGAAGGGCTAAGGAGAATTAAGAGGTGTATTATTCGGGCGCAGGCGCAGATGGTGATGATTGGGCAGATGAGGATTTGGGACGAAGATAAGTTTGCGGATGTGGGATTTTATCTGGCGGATTGTATGAAACAATTGGTTCTTGAGGAGAAAAAATTAGAAAGTGAAAGCGTGGGTGATTTAGAGATGGAAATTCGGGTAGGGGCACTGCAGAAAGATGGATGAAACAAATGGGCTTTTCTTTTTGTAAAAAGAAAAGCCCCAACGAAAAGAAAAACGATTGGTTTCGTTTTTACGGTGGAGCCGCAAAACGAAACGGAATTTATATTTTTGCTGGTGAGCGAAAAATGAGATGCGGGTGAGAAATGGAGGTAAGGAAAGGATGGATGAGAAGAGGCTGGGGGAGGAGGTGGCGAGGAAGTCGGCGCAGGAATTTTGTCGGGAAACGGGTTATCGAGAGAAGATGCGCGAAGATGAAAAAATGAGGTGGCTGAGAATGCAACTCTTTAAAGCCTATATGGAAGCGCGGAAGGCAAAACGGCGAACGAGCGATGAACAGATTTTTGAAATGGCGGAGTTTGAGAATATTGAAATTCTGGCGGAGGAAATTGTTGCGCGAACTTATGTGGCGGGGCGGGGGATTTCATTTATTGTGCGAGATCCAGTAGTCAGAGAAATTTTTGCGGCGCCGTTTCGAGATAGGGTGGTGCACCATTTTTTATATAATATGGTGGCGGAATGGTGGGATAGGCGTTTTATCTTTGATTCATATTCTTGTCGAAAGGAAAAAGGGACATTGTTTGCGATTGAGCGACTACAAAAAAATATTCGGCGGGCGACAAGAGACGGGGCGCGCGAGGCGACGGCGATTACGATGGATGTAAAGGGGTATTTTATGAGTTTGGATAGAAAGAAATTACTGAAGCGGATTGATTGGGGACTGGATGGACAGTTTAGAAGATTGCCGTGGCTTCAAGAAATTTTACATTTTTTATGGGAAGTGACAATTATGGATGACCCGACGGAACATGTGGAGCTGCGTGGAGATTTAGGGGCATGGAAGGATTTGCCGGCGAGTAAAAGTTTATTTTGTCAGCCGGAAGGAAAGGGGATTGTAATTGGGAATTTGTCGTCGCAACTATTATCGAATATATTTTTGGACATTTTGGATAGATATATCGTGTTGGAACTGGGGAATAAATATTATGGGAGATATGTGGATGATTTTTATATAATTGTGGAGAATGATAAGTTGGATAAAATATTGGATGAAAGGGTTTTAATACGGAAGAAATTGATGAGTCTCGGATTGCAGTTGCATCCAAAAAAGATTCATGTTCAGAATGTGCGGAAGGGGGTGAAATTTGTCGGGGTGATGGTGTATGATAATAAAGTTTTGCCGGGAGAGCGAATGCAGAGAAAATTTAAGAAGGCGACCTGGGCGTTTCTCTGCGGAAAAAAGAATGTGGAAATTGTGCAGTCGTATCTTGGATTATTTAGTCAGCAGGATGCGGGGAAATGGTTGGAAAAATGTGTGCGGGAATTTGGAATGAGTGGAATAGGGGAGCTAGTGCGCGAAGTAAAAACGGGGATTTTCTTGTCTCGGTAGGATTGTCTCGATAGGGTTGAGGAGGTCTTGGGGGGGGTAAAAGATAGACTGCTGACGCTTACTGCTACCGGGCTACGCAACGGACGGTGAAACCGTTGATCTTGTTGTTCCCATTCTGGGGGTTGAAGTTCTGAGTAGAGTAAAAGTTGAGGTTGTTCGCGTTTGTCTGGGAGTTCGGGTGACTAGACCAGTAGTTCGCGTTCGACCCTCGATTGTTCAGACTCCCGTTAGCCCAGTTGTAGTTGCCGGCTTGAATAATAACAGGCTAAAACTACAGTAACAACGAAGGCGGGATGATTTTGATAATCTAAATGCCCGTGGACATAAGATTGGGAATTTAACCTTAGAGAGCTAAGGACATCCTGAGACCTCCCCAGAAAAATTGGCGGATAATTCGGAGGCGAAGAAGCATTTTCTAGTTTCTCTACTTAACTAGGAAATGAGAAAACATGCCTGGCCGAAATCATCTTTCGCCTATAGATATTATAGCATTAAAAATGCTCTTGCTTTTTTGCAGGAGGCGTATATAATGTAGGTGGGTACGCGTGACTAGAATTAGGATTGCGTGCTAAATATTGGAAGGGAAACCATTCTCGCTTTAACAGGTTTCCTTTTCCAGGAAATTTATGCTTGATTTTTTGGAGGAGTCGTATAAAATATAAACAGGTATGCGTGACTAGAATTACGCACCTGCTTATTGGTTTCAGGCTAGGCTAGCGCGCCTGGTCTTTTTGTCTGATGAGGTGAAATTACAAGGGCAAAACAGGGAAGTGTTCGGTTTTTCTGGAAGTGTTCGGGTTTTTGTGTTCGGGTTTGGGTAGGGAATTATGAAATAGTTTTATGGAAATGTAAATAGTTAATTTTGCACAAGGCTGTGGAAAAATAGCGAGAAATCAAAAAAATCATGAAAAAAAGGGCTTGCAAAAAGTTTCGTTTGAATGTAGAATGAGTGTAGTGGATGACACAAAACAAACAACCACAAAAACAAAACAAAAAGAATCGCAGTAATAAAAATAGACATTGAACTTGTAAGCTTTTTGTTCGAATCAAGAACTTTAACAGGTTTGAGACTAGGCAACTAGGAGTTTGGGCGCGGGTTTAGGATACTCGTAATCAAAACCGTGTGTACATTCTAAGAAAACACCTCCCAATTAACTCTAATTTAACCATACATATTAAGTCTCTCAACTGTCATAATATATGCTTGACTATTCGTCGAGGAGATTGTGGCAATCTTATATGTATGTCAAAAATAAAAATCTTACAAAAACAAACACGTCTAAATTTCTAGTTGGCTGGTCTCAAACAATGGAAAGTGTTATAATATATACATGGAGAAACATATTCCAGTATTATTATCGGAAGTACTCGAGGTTTTAGCGCCTCAGCCGGGTGAATCTTATTTAGATTTAACGGCGGGGTATGCGGGACATGCGAGTGAGATTTTGGCGATAACACAGAATTATAAGAACTCGGTCTTAGTTGATCGAGACGAAAATGCAATAAAATTTCTAAAGGCGAAGTATTCAGAGAATGAAGATTTAGAGATTTTGCATCAGGATTTTTATAGTGCGGTGTTATTTTTAGCTGAGTGTGGAAGAAAGTTCGATATGATACTGATGGATCTCGGTGTATCTTCTCCGCAGTTAGACGAGGCGGAGCGCGGGTTTTCATTTCAAAAAAGTGGACCGCTGGATATGCGAATGGACGGTCGGCAAAAATATAATGCGGCGACAATCGTAAATCATGCGAGTGTAACGGAAATGGCGGGGATTTTTGTGAAATTTGGAGAGATGAGAGCGGGCGCGGCTGCGCGACTAGCAAAAGAGATTATACGGTTTCGGCCGTATAAGACGACGACTGAGCTCGCAAATGTGATTGCTTTTCATCGGAAAAGTGATGAAGTGCGGGAATGGCGTGGGGGACGACATCCGGCGACATTGGCGTTTCAGGCGATTCGGATTGCGGTGAATCAGGAACTGGAGATTTTGTCTTCGGCTTTGGCGGAAATTCCGCGGTTGCTTAATCCGGGCGGGCGGATGGCGGTGATTTCATTCCATAGTTTAGAAGATAGAATTGTAAAGGAATTCTTTCGGAATGAGAATTCGATGGGGGCGGAATCGAGGCTTATGCCAATTACGAAGAAGCCGATTCGGGCGGAGGAGAAGGAAGTTGATTATAACCCACGAGCGAGAAGCGCAGTACTAAGGGGGGAAAGACGATTAGACTAGGGTGAGACTTTTTCTTAAAAAGAAAAAGCCCCAACGAAAAAGAACGAGCGTGATTGCGATTTTACGGCGAAGCTGTGAAATCGCAACAAAATTTCCTGATTTTACTGTTTAGCAAAATCAGGAAATTTCTAGCACTAGTTTTGCCTTTGATAAAACTAGTGTCAGGCAGCGCTCTTAAAGTTTCGAGTAGTCTGCTGGCTGAGGTTTCGGGCGGTTTTTGGTACTTTAGTTTTTGTGATTGGCGGGAATTATAAAAACTATCGTAACGAGAATGGTCGGAGATTTTAGTCGGACGGAGGATTGTGAAAAATTCTAGCGTGCGATTCTTAGCGTGGAGGTTGACGAAAACAAAAACAAAAGAAAGGAAAAAATAATGCCAAGGCAAATCTATGTAGCGAATAAATCAAAAGCGCAGCGAATTCAGGTGCGTTTTAGATAGGTCGGTTTTCTAGTTTTTATAAATATATTCATACAACCGCGTAAAGCATAATAACAAAGAGCATTTCTTATAAACTACTAGAGGAAATGGGGGATAAAGCCAACTAAAAAGGGAACAGACGAATACAACGCAAAAACGTAAAAAGGGAAGCAAAATATCAAGATCTCGGTCTCTTTCTAGCCTGAGGGACCGAGATTGGTCAGGTAAAATAGGCTGGGAATAAAAAGCTATTGCTTAGAATTAGCATTAACGGTTTGTATAAAAAAATGGCTTAGAATAAGCGTTTTATTTATCTTTAATGTTATTGCTTATAATTAGCAAAAGCAGAATTAAGTCGGGGCGCGCATGGGGAGTAATCCCCACCAGATTGGTAAATTAGAGCCAAAGAGTGTTTTCAAAATATGACCTTCCTGGGGTGAACCTGAGTTATCTATGGCGGTGCTTAGGAAATCACCCCAGCCTTAAAATTATATGATTTTGAAAATGAAAAACGGGGGATTTTTGTTGTGAAGATTGGTGGATTTTAGATTTAGGGTTTGGGAATTTTCGGGGGATTTTGGGGGTTTGACGGGGGTTTAGGTTTGGGGTTTGGGGGCGAATATAAACATAAACAGGAATTAAAAATGCGAAATAGCAGACGAAATTATACGAGTTATGGCAGGAATCGAAATACTGTCAAATATTCGGGGCGGAGTCTCGGGACGATTTCGATGACGGGAATTATCTCGCTGATGGTGCTGATTGTCGGGTTGATTTATGCGGCGCAGAGTACGAAGGCGACGAGTTATGATTATGCTATTTCGGAAATTGATGAAGAAATTTCGGAGTTGAAGGCGGAGAAAGATGATTTGGCGGTGGAAAGAGCGAGGTTGACAAGCGTGGCGAAGACAGAAACGAGCGAAGTGGCAGCGAGGATGGAAGATGGGGTGGTAAGCGGATATGCTAGAGAGTAAGGTTGTAGTTTGTTTGGAAAAACAATAATGTAAGTATTATTTTTGCATAGACTAGAAAAATTTTAATCTCATACACTGGTGTGCCGGGCGAACCTCTCGGGTACGTCAGGGATATAGATTAAAATTTTTCTAATCTATTATATGCTCAAAGAAGATTATATTATTGTTTTTCTTTTAAAT
>JAUNQQ010000010.1:8779-10745 GCA_030536095.1 Candidatus Saccharimonadota bacterium | reverse complement strand
TTTTCTAATCTATTATATGCTCAAAGAAGATTATATTATTGTTTTTCTTTTAAATGTAACTTCTCCCCTCGTTTCGTGGGGAGTGGACGAGGGTGCTTTAGCGCCGTCTCCAGCTAGAGTAAGCTGGGGTAGCGACGAGAGAAGTATGCTTTGGTGTATGCGCGGGCGCACAGAATGTACACCCGCGAGCTAAAGGATAATTGGAAACGAAAATGGTTACGGATGTGGTATAATATGGTTATGGATAAAAGGCTGGATGCGCTGAAGTATGGAGTGACGGGGTTGATTTTGGTGATTATGGCGCGACTGTTCTTTATTCAGGTGATTCAGCATGATTATTATGTGGCGAAGGCAGAAGAGGAGCACGTTGCGACGCGAAAGATTAAGGCGGAACGAGGGGAGATTTATATGATGGATGGAGATCAGCCGGCGGCGGTAGTGCTGAATCGGGCAGCGTGGACGATTATTGTAGATCCGATGATTGCAAATCCAGAGGAGACGGAGAAGGCGATTTCGGCGGCGGTGGCGGGTGATAAAATTACGGCGAAATGGGAAGAAGTATTTGCAAACAGGGAATTACGATATTTTGTAGTGGCGAAAAATGTGACGCGGGAGGAAGTGCGGAAGTTGGAGGAGGAGGCGCTGGGGGGAGTATGGTATCAGGAGGGAAATGCGCGAGTTTATCCAGAGGGGGAGATGGCGTCGCAGCTGCTTGGGTTTGTGAATAATGACGGAGTGGGACAATATGGGGTGGAAGGGGCGTTGAATGAGGAATTGGCGGGGGAGGATGGGTTGCTGAAGTCGGTGACAGATGTAAATAATGTGGCGCTGTCGATTGGAGATGAAAATGTAAAAGTGCCGGCGAAGGACGGAAAGAATGTTGTATTGACGATTGATCGAGGATTACAGAGGAAAATTGAGCAGGAGGTGACGAAATATCTGGATGAAGTGAGAGTGGAAAATGGAAGCGCATTGGTAATGGATCCGCGGAGTGGAAAAATTCTGGCGATGGTGACGCTGCCGACGTATGATCCGAGTAAGTATGCGGAGGTTCCGGATGCGGGGACGTATGTGAATGTGCCAGCGGAAATTGCATATGAGCCGGCATCGATTTGTAAGACATTTACTTTTGCGGCGGCGGTGAATGAAGGGGTGATGAATCCGCAGACGACTTATAATAATCAGGGATTTTTGCAGATTGACGAGTGGAAGATTCAGAATGCATATAAGGGTCAACTAGGAACAATTACGATGCAGACGGGACTAAATTATTCGCTGAATACGAGTTCAATGACGGCGTTGATGTTGCTTGGAGGAAATCCAACTCAGATTACGGCGGCGGGGCGGGAAAAATTATATGAGTACTATCATGACCGATTCGGACTGGGAGAAGCGACGGGGATTGAGCTGAATGAAGCGACAGGAACGGTTTGGGGGCCAAACCAGGGGGATGGGGATAATTCGCGGTATGCGAATATGACATTTGGGCAGTCGCTGGATTTGTCGATGGTGCAGGTGGCTGCAGCTTTTTCGAGTGTAGTGAATGGGGGAAAATATTATCGGCCGACGGTGGTGGCGGGGGAAATACTAAAAAACGGGACATTCTCGGAGGTTACGGATTTTTCGCCGGTGAGGGAGGTATTATCGGAGGAAACAAGCGCGACAATGCGGGAGATGCTGTATGGGACGCGAGCGCAATGGCGGGCGAATGGGACGGATCCGGCGGGTTATTATTCGGGCGGAAAGACGGGGACGGCGCAGACGATTATTAATGGGGCGTATTCTTTTGATACGACAGTGGCGAGTTATGTGGGATTTGGTGGGACGGAAGGGGAATTGCCGAGTTATGTGGTGATGGTGAAGGTGTGGGAAGATGGGGCGAAGATTGAGGGGGAGAGGCATGCACTACCGCTATTTAATCGATTGTCAGGGCTTACGAGGGATTATTTGGAGGTTAGGCCGAAAT
>JAUNQQ010000010.1:0-8679 GCA_030536095.1 Candidatus Saccharimonadota bacterium | reverse complement strand
TTCCAGAAGATTTGGATAAGCGAGGAGCCGGCTTCTAAGACGAGGAGGCCGCCGATAATCGGGAGAAGGAGGAAGGAATTGGTCATCATCGAGACGACACCGAGACCAGCGCCAAGAGCGAACGAACCGACGTCGCCCATCATAAAACGGGCGGGTGGGACATTAAACCAGACATAACTAAAGAGCCAACCGACGACTGTGAGACAGAAACCGCAGAGCATCCACTGGTTCTGGAAGAGAGCGATGGCACCAAAAGCGCCGTAGGCGAAAATCATTAGGCCACCGGCGAGACCATCGAGGCCGTCGGAGATATTGACGGCATTACTAGTGGAGACGACGGCGAAAGTGAAGATGGCGATAATGATCCATTCGGGAAGATTAACTGGGCCAAAGAAGGGAATCATCAGGGAGGACCAGCCGAGTTTTACGGCGAAAAACCAGCCGAGAACGAGACCAACAGCGGTAATCATGGCGAATTTAACTGGGGCGCGGAGGCCAGCAGCACCATGACCGTCACCAAAGACATTTATCATGTCATCTATGAAACCGACGACGGCACCGCCGAGGAAGCCAAAAAGGGGAAGCCAAGTTTGACCACGATCCCAGTTAAAGAAATAGGTGATAATTGCAACGGAGACGACGCCAATAACGCCGGCCATAGTGGGGAAGGCACGCTTAAATTTATGCGCATGAAGTTTGGTCATGACGGGGAGTTTTTCGCCAGTTAGAGTGGCCTTTTTCTGTTTTTTCCACCACTTATGTTTATAGGCGAAATGAGTATAAATTGGAGTTAGGAACATAGAAAGGAGGAAGCCACCGAGGGCGAGGATTAAACTGTAGAACATTTCGTTTTTTATTCCCATATTATATGTATTATAGCACAGAATTGTGGATAGGGGAGAAAATCACGGAAAATTAGTGGACGAATGGGTTTCTGTGATATAATCGGAGTATGAATAAAGTGGAGAAAATGGGTTCGGGGGAGAAGATGCCAAAAGTTACGAAAGAGTTGGGAGGGTTTAGGCGACAGATGGAGGAAGTGGTTGGTGCGGATGCGATGAAATATTGTTCTGAAAAGATAAAGAAAAAAGTTAGGGGTGAATTAATTCCGGGAATGGCGACGCTGATAGATGGAATTGCGTCTGGGGAAATTGGAGAGAGGGAGATTAATGTGGCGATGAGGGTTGCGCCGGCGAGAGCGACGGTGAATATGATGGCGTTGCGGATGGAGGAAAATGCGGAGGATGAGAGGGTGGGGGATGTAATGAAGGTGGCAGGGGAGATTTTGGGGAGCGAGGTGAAAATGGAGATGAAGGATGGGAAGGTGGGGGATGAGGAACGAGAGAGAATGACAGGGGTGATGATGGGAGTGGCAGAAAAATGCGGAAGTGCGGAGGAGTTTCAGAAGAAGCTGGAGGAGATTGGGGAAGGAGAGAGTGTGGGCGTGGAGTTTTTGCGGGCGACGATGAGGTATGATAGGGAGTTTGATGTGCGAGCGCGGGAGAGTTTTTGGCAGTTGAGAATGATGGCAATGAGGATAGTGGGTGGAAAGATTGAGGCGAGGAGTGGAGATGGGGGAATGGGGGATGAGGGATTGAATGCATATATGCGGCGACTGGAAAAACTAAAAAAGAATATTGCTGGGGCGGCATGGACGGCGATAAATCTACAAAATGAGCAGGCAAGTATGGTGGATGTGGCGAAAGGAGGAATGTCGGAAAGGGTGATTCAGTCAAATAAAGAACGAGAGAGTGAAAAGTTGGCGGAAGCGCGGGAGAGTTTAGAGAAGTTGGATGGGAGACAGGTGGAGGAAATGGATATGGTTCTGGCGCGAATGTTGGAGAAATATCCGTCGGAGTTTATACGGGGAGTAGAAGAGCAATACAGTGATGCTGCGGCTAGAGAAAGAGATAGGGAGGTGGAGCCTAGGGATAAAAATGATTTGGTGGCGGCGAATGTGGTGGAAGAAACGGAAGGTGGAGAGGCTGGTAGTAATGCGTTGACAGTAGAGACGCTAGTAAGGAAGGAAGGGGAGAATTATGTGGTTCCGGATGAATTATTGGGGAGCGTCTTAAAATGGTATAACTTAGGAGTGATGAGACTAATGACAGAGGCGAGAAAGGAAGGGGAGGAGCGACTGGGGAAATTTGTGGAGAGAGTTGAGCAGGCGGTAGAGGCGGGGATAATTCCGGAGATAATGGCAGAGAGAGCGCGAAAACTGGAAAATGGGGAGAGAAATGTGTTTTATCATCTGGCAGATAGAACGAAGCCGGATGCGAATAAGAGTTGGGCAGGATGGATTCATCCAGGGGAGGAGGTGGCGCATATGTTTCTTGAGGTGAGCACTTATGCTGGAGATGAGAGACTTAAGGGACATGTTTTTACGCATGAATTTATGCATTTGTTGGCGGGAGAGAAATTGTTTCAGGGGGAGGGAATGGAAAAGGAGAACCGGATTTTTAATGAGGCGATGACAGAGCATCTAGCGACGGTGCTAGATTTTGGGAAGGAGAAGGTGGGGAAGTTCGGAGGAATGACTTATTTTCGTGAGCGGGCGACAATGTCGATGATGGGACGAACAGTGGAGGAGTGTATTGGGGCGTATGCGGGAACGGGGCGAGAAGAGTTTTTTAGAGGAGAGAGTGAGACGGAGGTGGCGCAAAAAATGAGGCGGGAATTTCAGCGGGTATCTCGGCAGGAATCATTGCGGAAAAAGAAGGAAGAGTGGAAGCGGAGAACTTCGGGGCTTTTAGGATTTTAGGTCTTTCTTTTATCTTTTTGTTTTTTTATTCATGGGGAGTTTGAGTGGTTTTTGCGGAGATTAGTGATGCGCGAGTGGAATGTGATATAATGGAAGAATGAGAAAGCATAAGAGTAATCGGACGATTGGGGTGGTGACGATGTTGCTGCTTTCGATTGGGCTTCTGATTATTTATGCGATTGGGCCGCAGCGGGCGAATTTTATGAATTCGGCGTATGGAGTGAATTATGATACGAATTATTTTTTTATTCATCAGGCGGTTTCGGTGGGACTGTCGATAGCGGCGTTTATGGTGGCGATGAAGGTGCCATACCGAAAGGTGTTTGGTTGGGCGAGGGCGATGATGATTGCTGCGCTGGTGCTGTGTTTGATGATGGCAGTAATGGCTTTTCTGCAACATGGGGAAAGCGGGGGGATTGTGACTTGTGCGCTAGGGGGATGTCGGTGGTTTAATCTGGGTGGATTTAGTTTTCAACCGGCGGAACTTTTGAAGATTTCGATGATTTTATATCTTGCAACACTGATTTCTAAGCATAAGCAAGAGGGGACATTTGAGACGAAAGAGTTTTTTGTGCCGCTTCTGATTGTGGCGGGGGCGGCGCTGGCTTTTGTGGTGGTGGCGCAGAAGGATATGGGGACGGGAGTAGTGATGATTGCGATAATTCTGGCGATGTTGTGGGCGAGTGGGATGCAGACGAAGTATTTTGGAGTGGTGTTTGGGGTTTTGTTGGTGGGTGGGTTGCTTGCGGTGATTACGAGTCCGCACCGGATGGATCGGGTGAGGACATATCTTAGCGGACAGGAGGCGGATGCAGATTCGTCGTATCACATTGATAATGCGATGCTTGCGATTGGGACAGGGGGACTCTTTGGGGTGGGGTTGGGAAATAGTGTGCAGGCGACGGGATATTTACCGGAGTCGATTAATGACTCGGTGTTTGCAATTATGGGGGAGACATTTGGGTTTTTGGGGCTTACGGTGATTTTATTGGCGTTTTTGATATTGCTGACGAATATTTTAAGGGTGGCGGGGGAGGTGGATGAGGAAGAAGAGTTGATTGCGACGGGGGTGTTTGCATGGATTGGGACACATGTGGTGGTGAATATCGCGGCGATGACGGGATTGATCCCACTGACGGGGATTACGTTGCCGCTTTTGAGTTATGGAGGAACAAGTATGATTTTTATCGCGTATGCGGTGGGAATGGTGGGACAGATGTCATGTTATACGAGGAGGAAAACGAAGGCGGAGGGGGTATATCGGAGGAGGAAAGTCTAAAAATGACTTCTAGGGCAAACTCCTTCGTCTGTAGCTCCAGTGCTCAGGAGTAAGGTGTTAAACCCAACTCCTTCCGCTCCTCGCTACATCTTCGGATTTCATCCCTAGAAATCATTTTTATTAACTGGTAGAATCGGGTCTTGCTAGTAGAAATTGTTTTTTGAACAGGAAGAAGTATGATATAATGGAAATATGAAAGTGTTGGTAGTTGGAGGGGGGAGCGGAGGGCATATTACGCCGGCGGTGGCGGTGGTGCGGGAGATTTTGGAGATGAAGCCGCGGACGAGGGTGGAGTTTTGGACGGACCGGAAATATTATCGGAATGTTGAGAAAATTACAACGGAAATTGGGGTAAATACGGGTAGGGAATCGAAGCTATCGGGGAAACGGAAGTATATTCGGGTGAAAAAAATTTCGGCGGGGAAGTTGCGGAGATATGCGGGGTGGAGTTTTTTGGATTATTTTCGGAATTGGGATATCACACTGAAAGACCTGATTTTTAAGAATTTTATTGATTTGTTTAGGATAATTTTAGCATTTATACAGAGTTTTATTTGGCTTTTGCCGAGGACGACGCGGCCAGACGTGATTTTTTTAAAAGGTGGATATGTGGGGTTGCCAGTTGGGGTGGTAGCAGGTTGGTTGGGGATTCCGTATGTGATTCACGAAAGTGATGCGGCAACGGGGTTGGCGAATCGGATGTTGATGAAAAAGGCGCAGGTGGTGGCGATGGGGGTGCCGTTTGATGAGGACGAGGCACCGAGAAAGTGGAAATTTGTGGGGACGCCGGTGGCGCCGGAATTTCGGCCGGTGGGTGTGGCTCGTCAAAAAAGTCTGAAAAAGGCGTTTGGGTTTTCGACGTCGCGGCCGCTAGTAGTGGTGACGGGCGGCAGTCAGGGGGCATTGCATATCGATGAGGCGATGAGGGAGATTTTGCCGGAGATGCTGAAATTTGCGAGTGTGGGGCTGGTGGCGGGGCGGAAACATTTTGGGGAAATGCTAGACCTAAAGAAATACGAAGAATGGGATAAAGCGAAGCTGACGAGTGATTTTCGGATGTGGGCGTTTAATACGACGATGAGTGAGCTGATGGGGGCGGCGGATGTGGTGATATCGCGGGCGGGGGCGACAACGGTGGCGGAACTAGCGGCGTTGAAAAAGGCGGTGATATTGGTGCCGTTTGAGAAATTACCTGGGAGTCATCAGGTGAAAAATGCGGAGAAAATGGCGACGATGGGGGCGGCGGAGGTGATTTATGATGAGCGGGTAGTGAGGAAGCCGGAGGTGTTGTTGGAGGCGACAGAGAGATTGGTTAAAAGTGAGAAGAAAAGGGAAGAACTGGGGGAGAAGTTGCATGAGATGGCGAGGCCGGAGGCGGCAAGGTTGTTAGCGGAGATTGTGCTGAAGGCGAGGTAAAAACGATTTCTAGGGCGGATTCCGTCGTCAGAAGGTGCGCTCCTCAGGGGGTAGGGTGTAAAACCCAACCCCCTTCCGGTGCTCCTTCTTCCTCGGACTCCATCCCTAGAAATCGTTTTTACTGTATGTATGATTTTTTAGGGTGAGTTTTATTGTTTGGGATTTGTGATTATTTATAATAGGCTTTTCGGGGGACGCGGAGATCGACATAGGTAGGAGTGAGGCCGCGTTCGATGAGATAGGAAATCATGCGGCGGGCATCTTCGGCGGTTTCGGCGGGGTCGCGATCAAGATTGGCTTTGAAATAATAGGGGGTACCGTCAAGATGAAAATCAACTTCGCGAATCTTATCGGCGGGGATGGCGGCAGAAATGAGAGTGAGATTTTCGTCCTTTAGATCGGATTCGAGTTGTGCGATGAAGGTTTTTGTGCGAGCAGAGATTTTGCCGGTATTGGATTCGTCGGTAATGGGGACGGTTGGCTCAAGGGTCGGTTCGGGGGCTTGGTCGATGACGGGCTGAGAGAAATAATTGTGGATGGAGAAGGCGATTAGGCCGATAATGGCGAGAATGATAAGAATAAAGGCAAATGTGAGAAAATTCTGTTTTTTATGCTTTTTTTCGCGGGCTTTCATGCGGGAGGATTCCGATTCGAGTTTCTCGCGACGCGCAGTAATGGTTTGACCGACTTTCATATGATAATTATAGCATAAAATGGTTATGGCTGAAATAGCTTGAGGTTTAGGGGATGATCGTAGTATAATGGAGGAGTGAAGTCTTAAAAAGACTTTAGGACATTTTGGTTCGACTTGTGAGGTGGAAAAATGGCTAAAATACGTTCGTTGGAAGAGAATGAGGGATTTGTTTATCCTGAGTTATCTGGTGCTGAAAGGGCGTGCCTTGCGAAAAAGGTAGTGCCTATATCTGAGGCGAAGAAGCTTTCTGTAGTTCCTGTGGAGTTGAGGGCGACGGAGGAGGCGGCGAGATGGGCGGACGAAATGTGTCTTAGAGAACTGGAGGCGAATTTTCGGGCGCGGAGAGCAAGTTGGCTTTAACTGAGAATGGTGGATAGTTGGATGACCGCGCTGTTTTGGCGCGGTTTTTAGAATTTTGGGTTGGTGGAATTAGTTCGGTTTTTGTTCGGTTTTTGCATAGAGCGGGGAATTACAGGCGATTTTTTTAGAGGGGAAGATGGGGAGCTGTGGCTGGCTAGGGGGGTGAGGATGATGGGGAAGCACACCGGAAAAGATTTGGAGGGGAATTAGAAAAATTTTGAAATTTATGGTAAAATATGGCTAAATATGTGATTAGATAATCTAAAATGCATTGGGTCAAGGAGCTTAACAGGGGTGGAGGGATTTTGTAATTCTGGAGTAATTCCCCGGAGGACGAGAAGAGCTCGGAAGAGTGGTTTTTGGCGGGGGTTAGACGGGGTTTGTGTCGTCTGGCGCGGGCGCCAGACGCCTGCGCGATTATTCGAAAGTCAGCCAACAGATAGGCTGGAATTCATGACCCTACGGGCTATCGGAGTTTTGCGGATTGGACTTTGTAAAAGTGAACTTTAAAAAGTCAATCCGCAAAACTCCGATAATGTCCTGTCGGACATTATGAATTCAGCCTACACTGTCTTACCTGGTTTTATTCATAGTCTTGCGTCGTAAAATATACATTGTGCGACATTAGACTTGGCGCAAAAAGACGATTAAGTAATCGTTGAAATACGACGAGAAAATGGTTGGGTGGGTGAGAAAAAGTTGGGAAAGTAGTAAGTGATTCTCTCGCGCGGATGTGGTTATTCTTTTGTATTATGATGCCGCTTTGGTTTGGGTCGAGCTAGGGTTTTGGCTGCTACTAAGGCTTTTTGGAGCGAGTTTTGATGACTTGAGGGGAGATTCTGAGTAAATTAGAAGACGGATTATAAGGTGATAAAAGATAAAAATTCTTGAAAGAGGGGAATTACTAGGAGAAGAAACAGGGAAGTAATTCCCTGTTTGGGAATGGGAAAAATTAGAGGTGCGTAAGAATTTAGAAAGGATTTTAAGGCTATGTGAGTCGGGCTTCTTGGACTTATCGCGGAGGCAGAAATAGCGGAGAATCAGCAGTTAGCGAGCGGGGCTAAACTGGGACTCGGAAGCGAATCGAGAGTATTAATTCCCTGTTTTATTGCCTTGACGACGGCGGTAGCGACTGTAATTGCGATTGCGCTGGCGCGGTTTTGAGGAGGATAAAGTGTTGTGGGGTTGGGATTGTGGGGGAGTCTGCGGACGTACTGTCGTCTGGGATTGTTGAGGAGTTTGTGGTTGTGTAACTGCCTGTGGTTGTCGAGATTGAATTTGAGGGGTTTTAACAGGAGAGAGCTGACCAGAATTAACAAGTGCGCCGAGATCTTTTAGAGTGGGGCGGTTAGTTTTATTCTCAGCGGCATCCGGGGAGATTTTACTTTTCTTAAAATCCTGGCGAAGGCGTGCGGCGGGGTCATTATTCTGGCGCGAGACGGGACGGAAATTTCCAGAGGGGTCTTGGATGGCGAATTGGGGTTTATTGCTTGTAGTTCCCTGTTCGCGACCAGAATCAGAAAGCTCTTTTTTATATTTTTCGGCCTGTTCGATATTTTCGCGAATTTCTGCTTCAACTTCGGTGCGAGGGCGAGAAAAGACGGCGCGAGAATGTTCAATAATGGCATTAAAATTATCATCGGGCGTAGTAGGAAGAGAGAGAGTGGTGGCGGAGAAGGCAGGGACTTTTTCGCCGTTAATAATCATAGAAATAATAAAATTGCGATTATTGAGCTGAAGAATATCGGCGTCAGTAAAGGTTGGCTCGAATTGTTTAGCAAGCATCGGGGCATCATCGGCGGAAACACGGAAGGAAATAGTTGTTCCGACATTACCAAAGACCGCGTCGCGAACTTCGGGGGTCATCTGGGAGATATACTGGTTTGCGACGGTGAGATTTAGGCCGTATTTTCGGGCTTCGGAGAGAATAGTCGCAAAAGATTCGGTGGCGAAATTCTGGAACTCATCAACATAGAGAAAAAATGGGCGACGATCCCTAACGTCTTCAATATCAGAGCGGCCCATAGCAGCGAGCTGAACTTTTGTAACGAGAAAGGCGCCAAGGATGCCGGCATTATCTTCGCCGATTAGGCCTTTAGAGAGGTTTACTACGAGGATTTTTCCCTCGTCCATGATTTTTCGGATATTAAAGCTGGACTTTGGCTGACC
>JAUNQQ010000050.1 GCA_030536095.1 Candidatus Saccharimonadota bacterium | reverse complement strand
TTCTTATACAACCGCGAATTTGTCACCTGAATATTGCATAATCTATCTGACCCATATGTAATCGTCCCCTTTTCTCCTGCAAATTCTCGAAAATCTTCATAATTTTCATCGTCCCGATTCAAAATCGCATATTCCGGCTTCATCTTAAATAACGTCGATTCTGCTGCCAGATATTCCTTCGGCGTAAGGTCAGACAGTGAACTTGGAATAAAATTTGTCAGTGCCGCAATATGTACTGGCAGCCCATAAAATACATCATCCCGCAGCGACTGCGCCGGCGTCGTCACAACCACATAATTCGCTCCCGCCTTCCACGCCTCCGAAAGAAATTTATGTAAAGCTCCGATTTTTATCTCATCTTCACTCGCCAAAATCGCTACCGGCTGCCCCGCTGCCTTCAGAATCTCGTGTACAAAATGCGCCACCTCTGTCCGCCCCGTTGATCCGGTAATCGCAATCAGCTTCATGTCTTTTAGCGGATGCCCATAAAAAGTCCCGAGTAGCTTTGACTTTAGCCGATTTCCGGTGTTTCCTGATGATTTCGCTTTTGAAGATGAATTGTTTTTTGGCATAAATTTTCTCCACTTCCACCCAAAATGATAAGTATACGATTTTAGTATACCATATTTTTTAAAAATGTGGTATAATGAAATTGTCTCATTAGAGATGCTCATTTAATTTCTAGGTGGATTCGCTGTGAGAAATTATGGAATTAACTGCTTATAGCGACATCCACACCTTAAATGTGCTTATTATATTTATATAATTATACATCTGGGGTATAGCGTTTGCGCCCGTAAGCCTTCAGTTTTCGGACGCGGCGTTCGCGAAAAATAAAAACAAGTTTTTATTTTCTCGTTCACTAGCGCCCGTAGCTCAGCTGGATAGAGCGTTTGCTTGCGGAGCAAAAGGTCGTAGGTTCAAATCCTGTCGGGCGTACCATAAATTAACTGAAATATTATCATAAATCTTCTAGGTTTTTGGCAATAATTCAGTTTATTTTTTATCTCAATAGGAATTGAATCGTGGACTCACCCTCGGTAGAAGCTTCGAAATGCGAGCGAACTTTTCTATTGAACATATCATAAATAAACCCATCTTTACTCGCGTATTTTTTCAAATCCCCCATTTTTATGCTATAATAGACTTGTAAACTTTATTAATCAATCAAAATTTGTTAAATTGTTACCCCGCTTATAGAGAGAAAACTATGAGCAAACATTTATCAGAAAGGTAAAACATGGAAATATTTTCTATCATTATTGCCGCTATTGTCGGAATAGCTGGCGGTGCTGGCGTAGTTATCGCCTATAATAAGAAGAACGAATCCGGCGGAAAAGAAAAGGCTGATGACCTTGTCCGAAAAGCAAAACGTGAGGCTCAGGATATTGTCTTTCAGGCAAAAAAACAGGCAGAAGAAACCAGTGATAAGTCTAGGAAAGAAGAGACTGACCGTCGAAAAGAATGGCGCGCAACTGAGGCTCGCCTAAGTGAAAGAGAAGCGACTCTTGATAAAAAAATCGATAATCTCGACAGCCGCTCCGAAAAACTGCTAAAAGAAGAAAAAGAAATCGAGGGCCTAAAACAAGAAATCCGCGACCTCCGGACAAAACAAAGTGAAAAACTCGAAAAAATTGCCGGCTTAACAAAAGCCGATGCAAAAGAAAAGCTGATGAAGATGACCGAAAATACCGTTAAACAGGATCTGGTTAATCTAGTTGCAAAGGAGCAAAAAGAATTTGCGCACGATATTGACGAAACCGCCCAGAGCTTACTTCTTGGCGCGATGGAACGGATGAGTTCCGAGGTGACGGCTGATCGGACAATTACCGCAGTAAGACTTACCGATGACGATATGAAAGGTCGGATTATTGGAAAAGAAGGGCGAAATATTCAGGCTTTACAGCGTGCAACTGGTGTCGATATTCTGGTTGATGACACTCCTGGAATGGTCGTACTTAGCTCTTTTGATCCTATTCGTCGGCAGGTGGCACGCTACGCTCTTGAGCGGCTAATGAAAGATGGTCGGATTAATCCCGCTTCGATTGAGACCTCTGTCGCTAAGGCTGAGCGCGAAATCGAGAAGGAAGTTATTCGCGCCGGTGAAGATGCCGTGCGCGAGGTTGGACTCGTTGGTGTTCCGCGCGAGATGATGCATCTCTTAGGCGAGTTGAAATTCCGAACTTCTTATGGCCAAAATGTTCTGCTTCATTCGGTTGAGATGGCACATATGGCCGGAATGATTGCCGAGGAAATTGGCGCAGATAAAACCGTCGCAAAGACCGCTACACTGTTTCATGATGTCGGAAAGTCGGTTACGCATAAAATCGAAGGAAAGCATGCGGAAATTGGCGCTGAATTGGCGAAAAAATATGGAATGAGCGAGCCGGTGGTTCATGCGATTGCTGCGCATCATAATGATATTGAACCAACCACTCCAGAGGCTGTTATTGTAAAAATTTGTGATGCAATCTCCGCTGCACGCCCTGGCGCGAGGAATATCTCGGCCGAGAATTTTGCCGAGCGGATGCGCGATCTCGAAAATATCGCAACTAGCTTTCCGGGGATTGATAAGGCTTATGCAATTTCTGCTGGTCGTGAAATCCGCGTTATTGTTGAACCGAAGCAGATTGATGATCTTTCCGCCCTAAAGGTTGCCCGTGATATTGCGAACAAAATCGAGGCAACTATGAGTTACCCTGGCGTAATAAAAGTTAATGTTATCCGCGAAACCCGCGCCGTTGAATACGCAAAATAGCACCCTATTTCGCCGGTTTACTCCTTGCGTATTTCCTCTAAATGAATTATAATTACAAAAAAGGAGTTTTATATGGTTGAATTTAACGATAGCCAGACTAAGAAAAATCTCGAAGCAGCTTTTGCTGGCGAGTCTCAGGCGCGGGTGAAATATCAGTTCTATGCTTCGCGCGCCAAAAAAGACGGCTATGAACAGATGAAAGAGATTTTTGAAGAAACCTCAGATAATGAGAAGGAGCATGCAAAGCTCTGGTTTAAATATCTCCATGACGGCGCCGTTCCAGATACTCGCGAAAATCTCGCTGATGCGGCTAAAGGGGAAGAGTACGAATGGACTGATATGTATAAGCATTTTGCCGAGACTGCTCGCGAAGAAGGTTTTACCGAAATTGCCGAGAAATTTGAGGCAGTTGCCGAAATTGAAAAAGAACACGAAAAGCGCTATCGAAAGCTTCTCCAGAACATCGATGATGATGTCGTCTTTAAGTCCGATAAGGTGACCGTCTGGAAGTGTCGGAATTGTGGTTATGTTTTTGTGGGCGAAGAAGCTCCTGAGACTTGCCCCGTTTGCAATCACCCGCGCTCGTTCTTTGAAATTCAAGCAACAAATTACTAATCTTCGGTGTTTATATTTTCATAAATAAATCTAGGCTACGTCCTGGATTTATTTATTTTAAAATCTCTACCGTTCTCGTCTCATCTTCATTATAACTAATTTTAATAACCATATGCTTCTCCGGTAAAATCTCATTCACCGATTCTCCCCACTCAACAATCGATACTGTTTTTGGTTCGTTAATAGTTTCCTCTAAAGTCTCCGCCAAAATCCCCGGCTCATCCAGCCGATAAAAATCATAATGAATTAAACTTCCGTCTGGAAATCCATATCTTTTACTCAGTGTAAAACTTGGCGATGTTACCGCTTCTTTTACTCCTAATCCTCGTGCAATTCCTCTTGTCAACGTTGTTTTACCTGCGCCAACATCGCCAATCATCTCAATCACTACGGAATCTCCACTCCCTACTTTTGCCTGTACTTCCTCTCCGATTTTTTCTCCCAGTGCTAGCATTTCGCTTTCATCTCTAATAATCATAAAATAATTATACCATATTCCTGCAATTTTTCGAAAAATTAGCACTCTACTATTGACAGTGCTAATTCACTGTGCTATAATGTATCCATAAGATTGATTCGAGATGACGACAATGATTAGGGCTCTCATCCGACAATCCAAAACACCAGGGGAAATAAGTAATAATTAATGAAAGGAGAAAAATATGTTTTTTGACAATCTTTTTGATGATGTGTTCGAGCCATTTTTTAACAACGACTTCTTTGCGTCGCGCTCACCTCATCGCCACATGATCGGTTCTGGCCAGAAGAAAGATCTCGGTATGATGAATCTAATGCGTACCGATGTAAAAGAGAACGACAAAAATTACGAACTAGCCATCGATCTGCCCGGCTACACTAAAGACGAGGTAAAGGCTAAGCTCGATAACGGACAGCTCACAATTTCAGCTGAGAAAACCGTCGATAATACCGATAAGGATGGTAAGTTTCTGAGAAAAGAGCGCTATTCTGGTTCGATTACTCGCAGCTGGTATGTCGGCGAAGACCTAAAACAGTCCGACCTAAAGGCAAACTTTAAAGATGGAGTTTTGACTATTACCATTCCAAAGATTGAGCCGAAGAAAGAATTGCCCGATACGGATAAGTATATCTCAATCGAAGGTTAATTCTCTATTTGAACTTTCTTTTCCCGGGGTAAAAGCCCCGGGTTTTCTGCTATCTTCTCCTTGGCCTTGACTATATTATAAGCTATCTTCTCCCTGGATTTTTAGTGATTAATATTCCACAAATAATCGCCACCGCCAACGCATCTGCCGCATCGTCCGGCTTCGGAATCGCACTTAATTTCAGATGAATTTTTACCATTTCCTGCATCTGCTTCTTGTTTGCCGACCCATATCCCGTCATTGCGTTTTTTATTTCATTCGGAGTATATTCATAAATCGGTAATTCCGCCTGCCTTGCGCAAAGCAACACTACTCCTCTCGCCTCTGCTACCGAAATCCCCGTCGTGATATTTTTTGTAAAAAACAGCTTCTCAATCGCAATTACATCCGGCTTCCATCCACCAATTATCTCATTTAGCGACTCATAAATATCCAGTAATCTATCTGGTAGCGGCGTTCTCGCTGGCGTTGAAATCACCCCGGCATCCAACATCTTCGTCTGTTTCCCGGGAATTACCTCGATTACTCCAAACCCGCAAATTCCCGTTCCTGGATCAATTCCTAAAATCTTCATTTTACCTCGCTACCCCTATCCCCCTATTCATTCACATATCTAATTAGCGTATCCCGTAAATCTTTCGCTGGAATCACAAACTTATCTTTTATGGTCGCCGGCCCAATCGCGTGTGTAAATCCTAATTTTTTTGCCTCCGCAATCCTCTGGTCTGGTCGAAATACCGAGCGAATTTCTCCTCCTAGTCCTACTTCGCCAAAAACTACATATTCATCTGACAATTTTCGTCTTCCTGCTGCCGACGCAATCGCCATACAAACCGCCAAATCCGCCGCCGAATCTTGTAATCTCATTCCGCCAACTACATTTATAAAAATGTCCTTGTCACCCAACTTAAGCTTCGTCCGTCTTTCCAGTACTGCGATTAGTAGGTTTAGCCTATTTAGGTCAAACCCAGACGCTGTTCTTTTTGGATAACCAAAACTCGTCGTCGAAACAAGCGCCTGAATTTCTACTAAAATCGGCCGTGTCCCCTCCAATGTTGCTAAAATAATCGAACCAT
>JAUNQQ010000049.1 GCA_030536095.1 Candidatus Saccharimonadota bacterium | reverse complement strand
TTTATGGATATGTCGCAAAGTCCGAGCGCCCGAAGAACTGGCTACCGAGCCGAGTACCGAACAGTTTCGGACGCAAGCCCGGCTAGCCATTTTTTTAGTCCACCCGGCGCGCCTGCGACCGTCCATAAAAACTGCTCGCAGATATGCCCACTCTTATAAAACTATATTTACAATTCTCGCCCTCTCCGGAATAATAACCTTCCTTATCTCTTTCCCCTCAACATATTTCTTCACATTTTCCTCCGCCTTCGCTTTCTCCTCTAGCACCTTCTTATCCTGAAACTCCTCCGGCGTCACCATAATCCGCCCCCGCAACTTTCCGTTCACCTGCACCACTACCTCAATCTCTGTCTCAACCAGCAGGGAATCATCCCATTTCGGCCAAATCTCATCCGCCTGAAAATGCTCCAAAATCTCCGACGCTAAATGCGGCGCAAACGGCTTCATCAACTTTGCCAAAACCACCACATCATCCTCACTCGCCCCCGCCTTATATAGCTCATTCACAAATTCCATCAGTGCCGACACCGCCGTATTAAAGTTCCTCCGCGCGAGATCCTCCGTCACTTTCTTAATCGTCTTATTTCGCACCGTCGCCGTCTTCTCTGCCTCACCAAATTCTTCCGTCTGAAACGCCAGATTATAACATCTATTTAAGAATCTATAAACTCCGCCAATCGCCTTCGTGTCCCACGCCGCGTCCAACTCATACGGCCCAATAAACATCTCGTATGTCCTGAGCGTATCCGCTCCATATCCCTGATCAATTACATCCAGCGGGTCAATCACATTCCCCTTCGACTTTGACATTTTCTTCCCATCCGGTGCATTAATATAACCATTATAGAGCAACGTCTTTATCGGCTCCCGAAACGGCAATAATCCTAAATCATTGAAGAACTTACACCAAAACCGGATATATAATAGATGCGCCACCGCATGATCTCCGCCCACATACACATCCGTCGGCGCCCAAAACTTAATCTCCTCCGGATCCCAAGCGTGTTCCACGTCTTTTGGCGAAACATATCGCCAAAGATACCAGCTCGAACACGCATATCCATCCAGCGTATCCGTCTCCCGCGTCATCTCCTCAACCTTCCCAGTCTTTTCATTATAAACCTTCACCTTCAGCCAATCCTTCGCCTTCGCGAGCGCACTTCGCCCCGAATTATCCGGCCGATAATCTTCCACCTCTGGAATCATCACTGGCAACTCTTCCTCCGGAATCGGATGCGGCTCACCATCCTTATCATACGCAATCGGAATCGGACAGCCCCAATATCTCTGCCGAGAAATCAGCCAATCGCGCATTTTATATGTTACCTTTTTCTTTCCAATTCCTTGTTGCTCCAGCCACGCCACTACCTGTTCTCGCGCGTCAAACGAATTTACCCCATTAAACCGCCCCGAATTTACCAATTCACCCTCACCCGCATAACACTCCGATTCATCCTCGGAACTTTCCGGCTTCTCAATCACCTTCACTACCGGCAAATCAAATTTCTCCGCAAATTCTCGGTCGCGCTCATCATGCGCCGGTACCGCCATAATCGCCCCTTCACCATAGCCCATCAACACATAATCCGAAACCCAAATCGGAATCTTCTCGCCCGTCGCCGGATTTATCGCATAACTCCCCGAAAACACCCCCGTCTTTTCCCGATTTTCCTGCCGCTCAATCTCCGACTTTTTCATCGCCTGACGACAATATTCCGTCACCGCTTCCTTCGTCTTCTCTGTCGTAAGCTTTGCAATCAGCGGATGCTCTGGTGCCACCACGAGGAATGTCGCCCCAAACACCGTATCTGGTCGCGTCGTAAACACCTTTAGCATCTCATCTTCATCCACTACATCAAAATCAATCTCCGCCCCCTCGCTTCGTCCAATCCAATTCCGCTGCATCACCTTAATCTTATCTGGCCAATCAAGCTCCGAAAGCCCCTCGAGCAACTCATCCGCATATTCTGTAATCTTAAAATACCACTGTTTCAGCTTTTTCTTTTCCACTTCCGCCCCACAGCGCCAACACTTCCCGCCTTCTACCTGCTCATTCGCCAACACTGTCTGGTCATTCGGACACCACCACAGATACGATTCCTGCCTATAGGCCAAACCTTTTTTATATAGCTGTAAGAAACACCACTGCGTCCATTTATAATATTCCGGCGAACTCGTATTTATCTCTCGCTCCCAGTCAATCGCCAACCCTAACCTCTTCGCCTGTTTCCGGAAATTATTTATATTTGTCGCCGTCGCTTCCTGTGGCGAAATTCCGGTTTTTATAGCATAATTTTCTGCCGGCAACCCAAAAGTATCATACCCAAACGGCCGTAAAACATTCAATTCCTGCTGCGTATAAAACCTCGTCAACGTATCTACAATCGTAAAATTCCGCACGTGTCCAACATGTAGTCCCGCCCCACTCGGATACGGAAACATTTCCGCAAGAAACATTTTCTGTCGTCCCGGCTCCTGTTTTGCTCTAAAAGTTTTTTCTTCTTCCCATTTTTTCTGCCATTTTTCCTCAATGGTCTTCGGATCATAATTTCCCATATCCACATTATACCACATCTTAATCTTATCACTAAAAAATCCCCAGATATTTTCGCTAAAATTTCATCTCGCATTCTAAAAATGCTAAAATAAAACTATGAGCTGGTCTATCTGTATCGATCTGAAATCATTTTACGCCTCCGTCGAATGTGTCGAACGGGGACTTAATCCGCTAACGACCGATCTTGTTGTTGCCGACGAATCCCGCACAAACGGCACGGTTTGCCTTGCAGTTTCTCCCAGTCTAAAAGCAAAAGGCATTAAAAACCGTTGCCGCCTTTTTGAAGTCCCCCGCACCAAAAACCTCATCATCGCCCCACCTCGGATGAAAAAATACATCGATTATTGCACTGAGATTTATGGTATTTACCTTAATCATTTTTCTAAAGAAGATCTTTTTCAGTATTCTATCGACGAATGCTTTATTAATGTCCAGCCCTATCTAAAAATGTATCAAAAATCCGCCTCTGCACTTGCAGAAATGCTAATGAAAAAAACTCAGAAAAAGTTAGGTCTTCGCGCCACTGCTGGTGTCGGCACAAATCTCTACCTCGCCAAAGTCGCCCTTGACATTATGGCCAAAACCTCTCCTAACTTCATTGGCGAACTCACCGAAAAAACTTATCGCGAAAAACTCTGGGACTACCGCCCCCTGTCTGATTTTTGGCGCATCGGCCGAAAAACCGCCGAAAAACTAGAAAATCACGCCATTCTCACTCAGCGCGCCATCACGCTCGCCGACCCAGAATTACTCTATAAACTCTTCGGCATTGATGCGGAACTTCTTATCGATCACGCCTGGGGAATTGAACCCGTTACGATTAAAGATATTAAACAACATCAGCCCAAAAGTCGCAGCTTCTCCGAAGGACAAGTCCTCCCCCGCGAATATAGCCGAGAAGAAACCGCCCTCATCATCCGCGAAATGTCTCGCGAACTCGCTATGCGCCTAATAAAAACTCATATGACCGCCGAAATTATCTCCCTCTCTATTGGCACAAAAGATTTTCAGTTTCATTCTGGCAGCATCCATCTCTCCGGCCCAACCAATAATCTCCCCGAAATTGTCACCACCACCGAACAGGTTTTTTGGAGAGTTACCGACCCCAACCAAAAAATCCGTCGCATAAATCTCTCCGCCGGAAAAATCGCAGACGAACAGACTATAAAACAACTAGATTTATTTACGGATACCGAGCTAAAAAAGCGCGAGCATAAAAAATCCGAAGCCATTCTCGCAATTAAAAGTCGCTTCGGTAAAAACGCCATTTTTCAGGCTGAAGACCTCGAACCTCACGCCCAAACACTAGCGCGAAATCGTGAAATCGGAGGACATAAAAGTGGCGAAAACTAACATTCTACCAGAAAATCAGCTAAATCCACCCACTCAGCCAGCTCCAAATTACAAGCATCCCCATATGTCCATCTCCGACCGCGCCAAACAATTTATGCCTTTTTCGGCGCTCGGCAGCCTAGAATTAGCCCTTCAGAAAAAAGAGTGGGAAGTCGAAGAAAAACTACGTCTAAAAGACAGAATCGAAAAATCTCCCGAATAATCAAAGCGGGCCTTTCGGCCCGCAAACTATGAATTCCACATCAAAACTTCATTTTCTGCATCTTTTAGTTCCTGCGGATATCCACAGATAATCAGAAGAAAAATGAATACTATAAAGAAAAGTCCGTCTAAAAATCTCATTCTACCCCCATTCAACCCCATCCGGACATTCCGGCGCCGTTGCTATAAAATACGCTAGCGCCATCCATGAAACAACGTACACCCCGATTATAACCTTTCCTACCAAGCCCATCTTTTTCTCCTTCCAAGGTTCGCCCCACAACAATTAATTATAACATAAAACTAAATATGATACAATAATAGCATGGAGTTAATTTTAGTTTTACATAATATTCGCTCAACTTACAATGTAGGGGCGATTTTACGCACCGCCGAGGGGTTAGGTGTACGAGAGGTAATTTTATCTGGTTATACTCCGCGCTTTAATGACGAGCGATTATTGCCGCACCTGCGCGAAAAGCTGAATCATCAAATCGCCAAAACCGCGCTAGGCGCAGAAGAAATGCTAACAATTAAGACTTGTGATGATTTACCAACAAAAATTCACGCACTAAAATCTAAGGGGGTATTAATTGCCGGACTGGAAAATAACCTGGAAGACGCGCGCAAAGTTTCGCTAAAAGATTTTCAGACTAAAAATTCTTCGCTAGCCCTAATTCTCGGCGAAGAAGTTAATGGTATTCCAGCGGAAATTTTAGCTGAATGTGAAGTTATCTTAGAAATTCCGATGGTGGGACGAAAGGAATCTTTTAATGTTTCCATCGCCGCCGCCATCGCCCTCTGGGAGCTCACCCGCAAAAGTCTCTAATCCGACCATTTTTCATCAGGGAATTATCCCGCCAAAACCGCATCACCCTACAAAAAAACAAAAAACCGCACTTAGCCACGTGCAGTTTTTTGAACAGATAAGCTCTCAACTTATATATGTAAGCTGACTCGCAGTGAGCCGACCGTTCAATCTGAACTAATCCCATTATAACTAACCATAAATCTTTTGTCAATGACTTTCTTTACCAATTTTTGTCATAAAATGCCAACCAAGGTTTTATCTCTACTAAGATTTTCTTATCTTTTCGGCGAATATAACCAGATTTGAATATTGTAAAAATCACAGCAGTCACTGTGTTTTCTCGAAGCAGCGCAAAGCGCGAATGAGGAGAAAAAGCCAGACTGAATGCTGTAATTTTTACAATAATTCAAGTCCTCGCCGAAAAGATAAGAAAATCTTAGTAGAAATACCAACAAATCCAAGTCTTCGCTAAAAAACTAAATTTTAGTAACTATACACATAATCTAAACCCAGAAATTTTATCAAGAAAAATAAAAAGTATGCTATAATGAAAAAAATAAGTGAGGAGAATTATGGAAGAATTCGATGTTTTTCAGTGGGCAAATGAAGTTGACGAAATAAAAAACAATGTCAGCGTTGAACTGTTTTTGTTTAATAAGAACTACACCCCTTATAAAGTCCG
>JAUNQQ010000009.1 GCA_030536095.1 Candidatus Saccharimonadota bacterium | reverse complement strand
CCGCCAATATGGCGCAGAGAAGTAAATAACTTTAAAGCGCCTTGGCTTAAAATCGGAAATTGTCTCTTAAGCTCCCTTTGAGATAATTCTCGGACTGAATGACGCTAACAGGATAAAACTCGCGTCAGTCTCTTGAAGAGACTTAGGGCAAAAGGAGTTATCACTTTATCATGACACCAAGGTGGTAACTCCCCACAATAATAAAAGGAAGGAGGTGAGAGGGTCATGAAGAAAAAGGGTGAGGGGAAAAATAGTGATAACAGCAAACGAGAAGAAATCCTACAGAAAGCCGGGGCATATTCCGCGGTATTTTTTATGGCGTTCTTCGTAGCGCTCGTTTCCGCTAGTGCTTTTACGCCGGTGGATAAGACCAATGCGGAAGATATAAACGTGGGAGTGGATAGTACCGGATATTATGTTAATGTCGCGTCCAGCAGCAGTGTCGATTTAGACGTAACTGCAGTGGCCGGAGGTCAGGTCGTAATTGGCACAGATCAGATCACCACAAAGTCAAACTGTGAAGGTGGCTTTCGGGTCTATATGTCGGTAGATAGTGATACTTATGATGGGCTTTACTTGAATGGTGATACAACCGAAGCGAATAAGTTTAACGCCTCGAGTGGAACCCCTACCCAGCCAATAAAGTTAGCCACCAATACTTGGGGCTGGGCAATTCCAAAAGTCGGTGAATCTACTTATGGCTTTAATACGGAATATATCGACTCCAACGGAAATTCATCAACCGGCGCAACTGGTCAGTCTATCATGAATATTAGCGATCAGCTCTTTGCTGGCGTACCAAAAATTGGAAATGAAGTTCTAGTCCAGAGTTACGATGCGGCAGCCGTTAGCGGAAGAACTCAGAAAATCTACTATGATGTAAATGCCACTACGGCACTAACTTCGGGGAATTACACTGGAAAAGTTATCTATACTGCCGTAGCTGATGCTGGAAAAGGCGGTACTACCGAAAAAATCGGTATTTCACCCGCAGAAGGTGGCGCAAATGGCGGTGATACAGTAACGGTCTCTACGGATATTTATTCAACAATGCCGGATGATAAATTATTATCAGATTTCTCAGTAAAGATCGATGGGCGAGACTGTACCCTGACAGGTGTATCGCGTACAACTAGCGGTTCGCTAAACTTTCAATGTATAACGCCGGCCATGGCTTCGGACGACGAAGTAGATGTTGCCTTAACCAGCGCAGTGTTTGGACGAACCTGGTCACTCGCAGATGGCTATACCTATCTTCCGGCAACATTTGACGGAATTAAAAACATGCAAGACATGAGCTCGGCAATTTGTGCTGCCGAAACAACTCCAACCAAGGATGCAAAAACACCCACAAAATCTTCTTCGACGGCAGCCAGTGACCCTACAACCTATGTCCCAGAAACAAGGTTGACGGATACGAGGGATGGTAGTACCTATCTCGTGCGAAAGTTAGCAGATGGGAATTGCTGGATGACAGAAGATTTATTATTAACCCTAAACACTACTAAGCCTCTAACTAGTGTCGATAGTGACATTAATTATAATATGGATACTGGTGAAGGACTAGACGGGACAACAACAGAAATAAGGCAAGTGACAAATCCGCTGGATACATATCCACTAGGAATCTATAGTACTGACGCTAATGGAAAAATCTCTTGGACGCCATATGCAAATTCGCAAACTATATATGAATCAAAACCTGAAGACAGAATAGGTTGGGGCTCAATTTATTCAGGAAACGATAATTGTTCCACTATTCTTACAGACGGCATTGCAACCTCAGCGCTGTCCTTTAAACCAGGGACAGCAGATAAAGAAACTCAGCATGCGGGTAATTATATGGTTTATAATAAATGTTCAGAATATGCAAGGAGCTACAGCAACCACAGTAATGGACAAAGTGGAACAGGAACAAGGGCAACCAATCTAAAAATAGAAGATGGTGACGGTATAGCACAATTCTACGGGACGCAGTACACTTGGTATGCTGCAACGGCAGGAAGCGGAACATATTCAATGGAGTCAGGAGAAGCAGTAAACTCAATTTGTCCAGCAAACTGGCAGTTGCCAAACAACGAACAAACAGACACTAAAAGTTTTTATAACTTATTCATTACGACTTATGGATTAAATGAATCTATTCCGTCGGACTTCTATGCAGCCATGTCAAGAGCGCCATTCTCTTTTATTCGTCAAGGTGCATATCAATGGTCGGGTGGCAGTCTAAGTAGTCGTGGCGAGGTAGGAGACTACTGGACGCGAGAAGCAAATGGTCAAGGTGCATACCGTATCCAATTTTCTATGAGCTCTATTCAGACACAATATAGCTACAATAAAGTTTCCGGTTTTGCTGTCCGTTGCGTAGCCCACTAGCTCCCCTAATTAGCACTACTAAAATACCCCCGATTTTCGGGGGTATTAGATTAAGGAGATAATCATGTAAAATACAGACTGTAATTAGATTTAAAAATATGATAAATATTACGCCCCCATCATCTTTATTCAGATAAAAGTCCGCTCAAAAACATTTCTACAAATGTTCTGTGACCTTATCCACCCCATTCTCTCGCGCAAATTCCCGATTTTCTCGCAATAATTCTTCATATTTTTCAACCAAATCATCACGTTTCTTGAGTTTTGCAACCGTAATGACAAGATTATATCTCGACGCCCCATTCATCGCCAACATCTCAAAAGGTGTTGTCGTCGAGCCATTCTCTCGAAATCCGTGAATATATAACCTCTCCGGACTCGCATAATTACTCAAAATTGTTTTTAGAGTTGACGGATAGCCGTGAAAATTGCCAATAATCGGTGCGTCTGTTGTAAAATAATCATCAAACTGCTCTTGTGAAAACTTATTATCACAAAATCCAATCACTCCATTTGTCAAGGCCAGAATCCCCACAAATCGCATCTTAATTCCCGGTATCTCCTCGCGCAAAATCCTCATCGCATAAATCGTCTCGCGCGTTACAATGTCTCCCGCCGCTGTAAAAATCACCTCTGGATTCTCATCGCTCATAAACCCAAAAATACTCGCCCCGCCATTCTCGATTTGGAATTTCGCATGTCTCCGATCAATCCATCTCGGCTCCTCTGTTTTATTAAAAGTCACTAGATTGACAACATCCCTAGATTCGTTCATAAAATCAAACACTGCCGTCGTTGAAACATCATCTACCGGAAAAATACAATTCACGAAACTTGACGGCACGTCAAGAAGTGTAGATATTAGCGCCGGCGACTGATGTGAAAAACCATTATGGTCCTGTCTCCAGCAGGTACTAGTCGATAATAAATTTACCGCCGGAAATTCCCCTTCTGAATTACCTTGCTTTTTCCGCCAATTAGTTTCTGATGCTTGCTTAAGGAACTTTATATGTTGTAAAATTTGCGAAGTAATTATGCTAAAAAACGACTCATAACTCGCCATATATGCCCGCTCGTGATTTCCCAAAATATGCCCAATCATCGTCGCAAACAGAACATTCTCTGATAAAAGTTCAATCACTCGCCCTTTATCCGACTCCGGCAGGTCCCAATCCTTTTTTGGTAGCGCCCAGGCCCGCTCGGTCGAGCCGTAAACTTTATCTAATTTATTGCTCGTCGTCTCATCAGGAGAAAATAAATACAGGCGCTTGTCAATTTTTAGCTCTCGCGCAATTAACTCCCCAAGTTTTTCTGCACTCGAATATAATTCTGTCCCTGGCGCAGAAACCTCGTTTGGCATTTCATCTAAATATCTCACCTCTCCTCCTCTCTGTTATTGTCCTCGCTCGACATCTCCTCCGTCCTATACGACCACAGCCATTCCTCTAACATCGCCAACTCCTCCTTATCTGTCTTCGCATTTTTTAGCGGAATTTGATGCGCCAGATAATTTCCTGCCACTTTCTTCCCATGTACCACTTTCGGGCCACCCGCCCCCTTCTCGGTTTTCATCACGATAAACGGATTTTTCACTCGAACTGTCGTTGCCATTTTTGGTGAAATCTTTTCCAGTGCATTTTGAAAGTCATTTCTATCCTCGCCATCTATAAAAATCGGCGTATATCCAAATCCCCGTAGCTGCTCCGCGATTTCTCGCTCCGACTTTCTCGCCACAACGCTCGGCGCTGAAATCTTATATCCATTCATGTGCAAAATCGGAATCACTTTTCCATTTCTACGTGCCGCCTGATTCTCGATAATTTTGTCATAAGCCTTATTTCGACTATCTTTTTCTCCTAAAATTTTTACCAAATTCAGCGACCCCAATGTTGTAGCCGTCTCAAATTCTCCGTCACCAATTAATACTGCTACTGTTTTTTCTGGATGCCCCATCGCCGCACCATAACCCGTCGCCAATGCATAGCCCAGTTCTCCACCTTCACAAATCACCCCTGGCGTCATTGGACTTGCGTGTGACGGAAATCCATCTGGCCACGAAAAATTCTTACAGAGATATGCAATTCCCGCCGCATCTCGTGTTGCTTTTTTGTCAACTTTTTCCAACTCGCCATCAACAAATAAATTTGCCTGCAACGCCGGAAATCCATGTCCTGGTCCTAGAATAAACTGAAAATTCTTTCCAAAAAACTCTCGCAAATTCGCATAAACTAGATTTATTCCATGACACGTTCCCCAGTGTCCCAGCAATCTCGGTTTAATATCATCAAACGTTAACGGTCTCTTTAGTAGGAAATTATCTTGTAAGAATAATTGCGCCACCACTAGATAATCACAAAGTCTCACCCTATTCATATTTTCATTATATCATAAATCTAAAATCTGTGGTATAATTACTTCATGCCCGAGTGGCGGAATTGGTATACGCGTTCGACTTAAAATCGAATGGAGAAATCCATATGGGTTCAAGTCCCATCTCGGGCACCAGAGCGGTAAATATTATACGGTTATTTATCTCTAATTTCCCCCAATGCGCAGGGGATTTTTTATTCCTAGTTGACTTTTTTATAAAAAATGATACAATAAGTAAGTTACTGTCAATTCTTTCTTAGGAGAGAAAAATGAAAAAGGGAACAGTAGGTAACTTATTAGTGGTTTTTGCGGTATTCTTCCTATTTTCGTTGCTTGGGTTACATATGGATGCCCAGGCAAACGACGCGAGCGACATGCCCTATGTACGCACTATCGAATCCACATATGATATCCCGCGCCAAGACGCAGAAGAACTGCTAGATCCCGAGCGTAACTATTTAATTATCGTAAATAGTACGCATCGCTACGATTTTAGCGGAAAATATCATCAGGCACTTCAACCCGATCTAGTCTATTTTCCAAATGCAGTTGACGGCGATATTATGGCGGTAGAAAAAGCAGCATACCTAGCATTTACTTCGCTTCAATACGACCTAAAGACTAATTACGGCATTGAAATTGAGTTGTATGATGGTTATCGCTCTGCTACGGATCAGGAGTATATTAATAGTCTCTATAACGGTGGCGCGACCAATATTGGTAGTTCGGCCGATGTCGGCTTTACAGAACACCATACTGGATTATTGCTAGATGTTGTATTGCATAACAGTAAGGACAAACAGCGATACATCGAGCAATATGGCGAAGATTCCGAGTGGCTCTCTGCTAATTCCGAGCGTCTAAAGTCTGGAGACTTTAAAACGGCCTACGAGAAAATGGTCGATTATGGATTTATTATCCGTTATCCGAGCAATAAATCCGACATTACTGGCGTTAAGGGAATGGAGTATGAGATTCGCTTTGTCGGCTCTGCCGGTATTGCTCACGCAATTACGGGCAATAATCTATGTCTAGAGGAATACGTTTATAATTGTCTATAAACACGCAAAATAACCAATCTACAGCGCGGCAACTCATGTCGCGCTATTTTTTATCAAAAAGAATACTCTTATCCTAAATTCGTATGCACCGCTACAACATCGTCCATATCGTCGATCGCATCTAGCAACTTCTCAGCCTTCTCTAAGTCTCCGCCATCTAGTTCAACGGTATTATTTGCCAAATATTTCAACTCCGCCGAAGCAACCTGAATTCCAGCCTGAATTAGTTTTTCCCGCACTTTCATCAAATCAGCCGCATCTGTAACAATTTCCATACCGTCTGCTTCTTCCTTTACGTCTTCCGCCCCCGCATCAAGCGCCGTCATCATCACCATATCCGCATCAAACTCCTCGCCTTCTGCTACTTCATTACTCACGAAAATTACACCCTTTCTTTCAAACTGGAACATTACCGACCCCGGATCCGCCATCCGCCCCCCATTCTTTGTCAAGGTATTTCTCACTTCCGGCATTGTCCGATTCTTATTGTCAGTTGCTACCTCAATAATAATTCCGATTCCGCCCGGACCATACGCTTCATAAGTTTCCTCAATTAAATCCGCCGAAGCCTTATCCGCTGCTCGCGCAATCGCCCGCTCAATATTCGCATTTGGCATATTTGCGTGCTTCGCTTTTTCAATTACCATCGCGAGCGACGGATTCATCGCCGGATCCGTTCCTTTTCTCGCTGCAATCGCAATCTGATTCCCGATTTTCGTAAAAAGCGCGCCCCTCTTTGCGTCAACAACCGCTTTCTGTCGCTTCGTTGTTTCCCACTTGCTATGGCCAGACATAAAACCCCTTTCTTAGTATTAATGCTAGTTATTTTCTAATTTAGAGTATCCACCTCATTATAGCAAAATCTATGAATTTATCAAGAGTATAATTATTACAACAGTTGACAAAAATAACCGATAATATCCAAATGTTTTTAGCGCTCCAGGTTTTTTAAGATAATTCATTACGAAATTCACCGCCAAAAGCCCCGAAACAAAAGCAACTATATTAGAAATTGTCAATACTCCGATATTCTCAATTAAATAAGCCCGCGCCGAAGACGATATTAAAGTTTTTAGGCACACCGCCGTCATCAACGGTATTGAAACTAAAAAGGAGTAATCAGCTGCTGATTTAGAATCAAGCCCCATCATCCGTCCGCCCAAAATTGTCGACCCGCTTCGCGACACTCCTGGAATCAGCGCAAAAACCTGCGAAAATCCTATCCCTAATGCTCTTTCCCGTGTTAGCTTACTCTCGTCCTTAAGTTTCGATAAATGCGGTAACTTATCCGAAAGAATCATGAGTAACCCTACTACTCCCATTGCAATCGCAATCGTCCAGAGACTTGAGAAAAACGGATTTTCTTCGATAAAATCACTTAATAGTAGCCCAGCTAGTCCCGCCGGGAGACAGGTAATGATTACATTGATTGCCAAACGATAATTATGTTTTCTAAAAATATCTTCCAAAATCTGCTTAATCCGCTTACGGTAATATATTATAAGTGCAAGCAATGTCCCGAAATTTATCAGTTCTAGAAAGTAATGAAAATCTTCACCACGACCACCTAGAAACTGTTGTGCTAGTTCAAGATGTCCTGATGATGAAACTGGTATAAACTCAGTTAATCCTTGGATTAAACCTAAAATAATTGAAACAAAAATAGACATATCTTTATTTTAGCACGCTAAGAAAAAAATTAAAACATAGATTTCTAAATATACAACTATTTTAGATAACCATAAATGGTTTTACCTCTGACATAAAAAATAACCCTTGCATTTTTTGTCAACCTTTGCTAATATGAATACTACCGCTTGATAATCTCACCCGGCAGTGATTGATAAGTGGATTATTTAATAAGGAGTATAAACTTTTTATGCGTATTGGTTTTAAACGCGAGAAATCACAGAAGAAACCAACTTTTCCTCCTGCCCCTTGGCAAGAGTTTATTGAAACGAAGATAAAATAATAAATCTAATCGTGCGCGCCAATATTTTCACCACTATTGGCTATGTGCGCGCCTTGTCCGCGTTTCATTACGGCTAGAATACTCGTATCTTCGTCAAACTTATCGACTGGCTTATAGCCCAGAAGATTTATAACAATCATCTGATAAGTAAGTAACCCGACAATCTTTCCAGTTTTATCTATAACGATATAGATAAAGCTATTAGTTCGGAGGAATGCCGCCATTGCTTGCTCTAATGTATAATCATCTCGAAGATAATAAATTGTCGGATCGACATACTTTTCCGCACGGTCATTCTCGGCCGATTTTATATCTAAAGAATTTAGTGCTGAAGTATGTATAATCCCGACTAATTGTTTTTTGTCTTCGGATGTAACCGGAAAATGCGTCTGTCCAGACTTATACAAGCGATCCAATGTTAACGGCCCCATAAACTCCTCAACCCCTACAAAAGTAATCTTTGACTTAGGTAGCATTATACTACCGACTGTTCGGTCGTGAAAAGATAGCGCTGAAGCAAGTGTTGCCCGATCTTCTACGCTCAAAACTTCCAGCGGAGTTCTCTTTATTAACTCAAGAAATTCGCGCAAAGTTTTTGGCGTAAATGGCTCGGCAGGCCTAGATGTGATCAGATAAGCCTCTTCCGACTCTCCATTACCGCTAGACTCTGTATCTAAATTCCTATAATTCTCATCGGCTATCTGGGCTCGCCTCTTCGCTCTCGAATAGTTATCTTGTGACGCTTCATCAAAATCCTCCACAAAAGCCTTGTGATAAAAATCTCTTAATTTTTCACCAATTTTTTTCATTCTATGATATAATTATACCACATATGAAAAAACGAAGCTATGGTTTTATCGCTATTGTCGCTGTTTTAGTGATTACATTTGTTGCCTTAGTTGTCTTCGGCCTAAAAAATAAAGAATCCGAAAAGATTGACTATTCGAAATATGACCCCTATAGTTTCATAGAGGGGAACGATGATAATGGTGGTATTGCTGACCATGTAAAGGGCGATCTCGACAAGGCAAAAGTCGTAATCTACGAATACGCTGATTTTCAGTGTCCGGGTTGTGCGGGTGTAAATCCCCGAGTAAATACCCTACTTAAGGAATATGACGGTAAGTTAGCAATCATCTATCGTAACTATCTTCTATCCTATCATCAAAACGGAACCGCGGCGGCTTCCGCTGCTGAGGCTGCGGGACTTCAAGGATACTGGAAAGACTACGCTGATATGCTATTTTCAAATCAGTCAACTTGGGAATACGCTTCGGCCGATGAAAGAACGGGAATGTTTATTGATCTGTTCCGCGAAGTAACAAATAATTCTGGCGATTACGAAAAATTCCAATCTGATATGAAGAGTAAAGAAGTCTCAAAGAAACTGTCTTTTGACCAGGGAATGGGAAAGATAGTTGATATTCAAGGGACGCCATCTTTCTATCTTGATGGTGAAAAGATAGATTTTTCCAATGCCACCGGAGAAGAAGATTTTCTTAAAGTCTTTCGTGACAAAATCGACGAAAAACTAAAAAATAAATCATAATTCATAATTCACAAAATAAATAATATCTAAAATCATATAGCCAATTTTAGAATTCCGCTCCGTTCCATGATATAATCAATCTATGAAAAGTGACGAAAAACGCAATCGGATTCTCCTGAAAGAACTCGTAAAGACCGATTTTAAGCTACGCTACCAGGGGTCAGTACTCGGTTATTCCTGGGCCATCCTGCGTCCACTTCTCATGTTTGCCATTCTCTATCTCGTTTTTGCTAAAATTCTCCGTTTTGGTGGTGACATTCCGCATTATCCGGTTTATCTCCTAGTCGGCACGGTTATTTGGAATTTTTTCACTGAATGTACTGGTCTCGGTATTCACGCGATTGAATCTCGCGGCGATCTTATCCGTAAGATTAGCTTCCCAAAATACATCGTCGTCATCTCCGCTACCTCTACTGCAGTTATAAATCTATTAATTAATATTGTCGTCGTCATTGTCTTTGCGCTTATTAATGGCGTTAGTCCATCTCCGAGCTGGCTACTCGTCCCGCTGTCGTTGCTCGAAGTCTATATCTTCGCTCTTGGAATTTCTTTTTGGCTTGGCGCCATCGAAGTAAAATACAAGGACATTGGTTCAATCTGGGAAGTTTTAACTCAGGCTTTATTCTATGCCGTCCCGATTATTTATCCCCTCTCCATGGTCGCCGAAAACTCCTATTTTATCGCCCGAATTTTACTCTTGAACCCTATCGCTCAGGCCATCCAAGACATTCGCTTTAATCTCATTACGACCGAGACTGCTACAACCTGGAATTTCTCCAGCCTCTCTTGGAGCTTAGTTTCAATTGGCATCTGTCTTGCCACTTTTGTAATCGGCATATATTATTTCCAGAAAAAATCTAAATATTTTGCGGAGGAAGTTTAGATGAAGTGGAATTCTAATAAATATCTCGAAAGAATTCGTCAAGAGAATCTTGAAAACGATGTCGCAATTCGCGTCGAGAATCTTTACAAAAGTTTTAAGCTCCCCACTGAAAAAGCTTGGGGTCTAAAACAGGCAATTATTAATCGCCTAAAAGGTATAAAAGGCTACAAGAAGCAAAAAGTTCTAGACGGAATTACCTTCGATGTTCATGACGGAGAATTTCTCGGAATTGTCGGCCGAAATGGTTGTGGAAAATCAACCTTACTAAAGTTACTCGCTGGAATCTATACTCCCGATAAAGGAAGCATTACTATTAATGGCACGCTTGTTCCTTTTATTGAACTGGGCGTCGGCTTTAATCCCGAACTTACTGGTCGCGAAAACATCTATCTAAATGGCGCCATGCTTGGTTTCTCTAATTCCGAAGTTGATAAAATGTATCGTGAAATCGTAAAATTTGCCGAATTAGAAGATTTTATGGATCAGAAACTAAAAAATTATTCTAGCGGTATGCAGGTTCGACTCGCCTTCTCAATCGCCATTCGCGCTAAGGGTGATATTCTAGTTCTCGATGAAGTCCTCGCTGTTGGGGATGCCGCCTTTCAGGAAAAATGCAACGAATATTTTCGCAGTCTTCATGGCTCCCAGACCGTTATTCTTGTCACTCACGATATGGAAAGCGTCGAAAAATTCTGTGATCGCGCTATTCTTATTGAACACGGCAAGATTATTTGCTCTGGAAAACCAAAAGCCGTTACTGATGAATATAAAAAATTATTTTTATAAGATTTACTAAAATCCTCTTCCCAAAACTAGCTAAGTGTGCTACAATCAAACTAGGAAAACGGAGGAATAATGGTTAAGTATAAATCAGTTGAGTCGCATTGGCAATTACTTGTTTGTCAGGGGATAGCCTCTTTAATTATCGGCTGTATTATTTTGTTTCTTGACAGTGTTTCTGCTCAGACCCTCGTTACTATTATTTCGTTAACGCTTTTATTCCTGGGTATAAGCGACCTTATTCATCTTTTTATACGCCGGCGACATCAGGAAGGCTGGGGCATTTCGCTCTTAATAACCGCTTTTGAAATTATAATAAGCTCTGCCCTCCTTATTACTAATGAATCCGAATTATTCTGGCAGATGCTGATTCTTGCGACCTATACTTTTACCCGAGGAGTTTTTGACTTAGTTTTTGCGTTTAAGTCCATAAAAAATTCCACCGATAAGTTTATCTTAGTATTCTCCGGAATTTGCAGTTGCGTGATTGGTCTTATTACTCTAAACGCTAACGCTTTTGCCGAAAAAACTTTATTTATCCACCTTTTCGGAACCTATCTAATGATTTTTGGCTTATCAAACACTGTCTATGGTTTTCATAATAAAAATCTCGCCAGTGATGCTGCTAAAAAGTCCAAGAAAAAGTCTTCGGCTTCATCTAAACAATCTAAACCATCCAAATCGTCCAAGTCCACAAAGGTGAAAAAGAAAGGAGGAAAGAAATGAAAAAACCAACCAAAGCAATTATTACTGACGCCGGCTTTGCTAGTCGCTACCTACCCATTACAAAAACCATTCCAAAGGCAATGCTCCCGCTCGGGAATCGCCCAATTATGCAGCTTGTCGTTGAGGAATGTGCTGCCGCCGGCATAAAACAGGTTATAATTGTTGCAACCCCAGAGGGAAAGCCAATTTATGAGGATTATTTTAATAATTCCGTAAATCATATCCGTAAACAACTCGCTCAACAGGGAAAAGAGGAGCGCTATTCCGCCGTTCTTTCCGTCTTGGATTTGCCAAAAATCGTCGTCATTGAGCAGGACCCATCCTATCCTTATGGTAACGGTTCACCTATCGCTTCCGCCCGAAATTATATTTCCGACGATGAAGCATTTATTGTTGCTTATTCCGATGATGTAGTTTTTGGCTCATCTGATGTTAAAACATTGGTTGATAGTTTTGAGCAGCATCCTGACGCAAAATCAATCATCATTTCCCAAGAGATGCCGCGGGAAGTTCTGGATAAATATGGTATCATTAAGCTAAAAGACGAAGGTCAGATGACACTAGACCATATCGTCGAAAAGCCCGCCCCCGAAGACGCACCCTCTAACCTTACTTCTTATGGTAGATATTTATTAACCCCAGAAGTATTTAGTTATCTCGACCCTAAAAATACTGGTTTGGACGGAGAATTATGGACAGTTGATGCAATTACTAAGATGGCCGAAACTGGCTCGGTTTATGTTGAAAAAACTAGCGGACACTGGATGACTACCGGCGATCCAAAGAACTATTTCATGGCTCACCTCGAATATGTCCGCGAGCATGAAGATTTTGCTGACGATGTCAAAAAATACATTCAGGATAATTTCTAATGAATGAAGCCGAAAAAATTATTCTTTGCATTTTAGCCGGAGTCCTCGTCGTCTTTCTCATCCTTGGGATTTTTGTATTCATAAAGATTATCCGTCTCCTGAACTCGCTAGAAGATTTAACTGACAATGTAAGAGACGTCGCATCTAGTGCTAGTAGCGTTATTAATACGATTGCCAATATTGTCGCGGCGGGGAACATTGTCAATGCCGTAAAATCAATTGGCGAAATCGTCAGCTCGCTGCGCAGCCTTAGAAAATCCAAGACAAATAGAAAAATTACCCCTGAAGACCTTGACGATTAGTTTTCTTCATGCTAAACTGTAAACAGAAAGGAATAACATGGCGGAAAAGAAAGGCAATGGTTTTCTAATCGGTGCATTAATCGGTGCAACAGCCGGAGTGATTGCGGGTATTCTAACTGCTCCAGCGTCCGGCACGGAAACCAGAAAGATGATTAATAAAAAAGGCAAAAAAGCTTTACGCGAAGGGAAAGCAAAGTTGCGACAGGCTTCACGTTCGGCTGAAAAGGATTTAAAAAAGGCTAAGGAACAGGCTATTCAGGCCGAAAAAAATATTAGCCGCGAAGCAGAACGCATTGGTGACGAAATCCGCGATAAATACGATCTCTAATTCGACTTAATCAGTATAAAAATCGCCACGCCGAAGTGGCGATTTTTACGCTTTGCTCCCCACGAAACCCTTGACATCATCGTATTTGTGCGCTAAAGTATAGGTAGGACAATTCCTTAAGTAAGAATTGTGCCACAATCTTAATTGTATAGGTCTCTATAATAAGTAAATCTATTATTAGATCTACGCACAGTAAAAGGCATCGCAAGATGCCTATAGCTGTTTTACCTCAGTCTTGATTTTATTTAGGAAGAATTATATAATTTAGATATAAAATTATGGAGAAGTTTTCTATATGAAGTATAGTCTCGGACTCGATATTGGTACAACCAGCGTAGGTTGGGCAGTCTTAAATGAAGACATTAAGAGGATTGAGGATTTAGGAGTACGTATTTTTGATACGCCCGAAAATCCCAAAAATGGCGAATCGCTTGCAAGGCCAAGACGCGACGCAAGATCTTCTAGGCGGCGCTTGCGCCGGCGCCGTCAAAGACTAAACAGTCTAAAAAGGTTTTTTATTGAAGAAAAACTATTATCCCAAGATGAAATTGAACAGCTTTTACAGTCAAAGACTAAAGAGAATTCTGAGAAATATAATCCGTATCAACTCAGAGCTAAGGCGATAAATGAAAAAGTCACGAACGATGAACTTTTCGTAGCACTCTACCATATCGCAAAGCGCCGTGGCTATAAAAGTAATCGTAAAAAAGTAGAAGAAAATGATAAAGGTAGTGACAATAGTCATGTTCTCGCCGCGATTAATAAAAACAAAGAACTACTTTCAGAGTACAAATCCGTTGCATTAGCTCTTTTAAACTCAGATAAATTTAAGTCCCATAAAAGAAATAAAATGGATAACTATGATAATTCTTTTATTCGTGAAGATTTTGAAAAAGAAATAGTTGCCATTCTAAAAACGCAAGGCTGGTCCAATGATTGGATCCAGATGCTAGTCTACGATGCTCCGAACGGATTATTTTACCAACGTCCATTCATGACGCCAGAGTTAATTGAGAGAATGCGTGGAAAATGTCCTTTAGAGAAAGGGGAACCGCGTGCCCAAAAGGCAAGTTATTCATTTGAACTATTCCGGCTAGCACAAGATTTAGCGCATCTAACCTACAATGATGGCAATAAGCTCACTCAAGAACAGATAGAGCTTGCCGTCGAAAAAGCTAAGACTACTCAAAAGGTTACCTATAAAGCTCTTAAGGAAGTGATTGGCTATAAAAACGATGAAAACTTTCATTTTGACTATATTCGTGGTAAGCAGGAAGAATACCCAGAAATGGAGAAACACGAATTCTGCAACTTAAAATTCTATCACACTATTAGAAAAGCCTGTACTGAAAGTGATTTTATTCGACTACGAGATAACCTAGAAGATTTTGATAATATTGGCTATATTTTAACTGCCTATAAAGACGACGAGGGTGTGGAAAGAGAACTTAAAAAAATAGGATTAGATGAGAAAACTATAGATAACCTGATGAAATTATCCTTTTCTGGTTTTGCTGGACATTCGCTTAAAGCAATTAGAAAACTCACTCCGCATCTTCTGAAGGGTGAAACCTATGATAAGGCTGTCGAAGCAGAATATCCCGGCGAATTTACGGAAAAACTTTCTGGCGACAAGAATGAACTCCCTCCTCTCACCGAGGAGCAACAAAATCAAATTACAAATCCTGTCGCAAAACGTGCAATAAACCAAACTCGCAAAGTAATTAATGCTATTATTAAAAAATATGGCTCACCTATGCAGATAAAAATTGAATGCACCAATGAACTGGCTAAAAATTTTCACGATCGCATGGAAATAAAAAGGCGTCAAGATGAAAATGCTGCCAATAATGAAAAAATAGTTGAAATTCTAAAGGAGCTAGGTATCGCCAGTCCAAATGGCTTACAAATTACAAAGTATAAACTTCGCGAACAGCAACTTTGTAAGTGTGCATATTGCGGCGCACCACTCGGAGACGAAACGATTATAGATGACAGGCTAGTAGAAATCGATCATATCATTCCGTTTTCTATATGTGGAAATGATAGCCTGAATAATAAAGTTCTATCCTGTTCGAAATGTAATCAAGAAAAGACTAATAAAATCCCGTTCGAGGCTTGGGGTGCAGATTCAGCCAGATGGAGTAGAATTAAAGAACTTACTGAATCTTCAAACATGCCATATCCGAAAAAGAAACGGCTTTTAGCGGAAAAGACACCAAAAGAAGAATGGAATGCTCGTGCGCTCAACGATACTCGTTATATTATGAAATTCATGGGGCAATATATTAAGCGCAATTTAAAATTCTCCGACGAAATGAAGGGTAAACAAAAAGTCCTTCTCCCGACCGGATTCATTACGAGTTATCTACGCAAGATGTATCATCTCGGGCAAAAAGATCGTGAACTAAATAACTGCCACCATGCTGTTGATGCTTGCGTTATTGCTTCGGTCTCACAAAATCAGATAAAGAAATTCGCTGAATATTCAATGTGGCGTGAACTTGGCGCAAAATATCATACTGCGATTTACTACGACGAAGAAAAAAATCCGCATCAGAAAACCGTCAAGGAATACGAAGAGATGAAATATGAGCTTTTACCGTGGGAGCGTTTTGACGAGGAGGTGATTAAGCGTTCCGGGATGAGCTATGACGCCTCAAAGATTGAAAAACTTTCCGATTTTCGCGACAAGTTCCGAGATTTTGACACTTATGACGAAGATTTTATTTCAAGAATTCATCCTATGTTTATCTCCAGGATGCCAAAACGAAGCACGCATGGTCAGGCTCATAAGGAAACTATCAGAAGTCCAAAAATGACCGACGATAAACGACGGCTAACTCGCAAGAGATTAACTGATTGTACACTGGACGATATTGAAAACTCAGTTTTACCAGAGAGTGATCAAGTACTTTATACTCAGCTTCGAGAACTTTGGGCACAAAAAGGCAAGGATGCATTTAAGGAGCCAGTTTATAAAAATGATAAAAAGGCTGATAAGAATGGTAATCCTATTTCACCAGTTTCTACGATTAAAGTTTATTCCACTGAGCCATCTGGCATTCTAATCAATCATGGTACGCAATTTGTTAATAACGGTGATACAGTCTGCCTAAATGTTTATCGGCGAAAAGACAAATTTTTAGCTGCACCAGTTTATGTCCATGCGTTGAACTCTAAAAACATCGAAGTTTTGCCTACGCCAATAGGCCGCAGTAAAGAAGAAAAGGATGATTTTAACTCGATTCGTGATAAGAATGGCAAGATCTTTGCTACGGAAGAAAATGGATTTGAATTTATTATGTCGATATTTCCGAATGACTATATTCGACTTATTTATTCAGAGAAAAAAATAGTAGAGGGATACTATTGTGGCTATGATATTAATACTGGTAGAATCAGTCTAATGAGCCATAATCAGGCTAGCAAAAATAGCTACATTAGGTGTTCTTTAGGTCTCGTTAATACGATTAAAAAGCTAAACATCTCCATTCTCGGCGACAATTACATTGAGGAATAGATATGGGTTGGCGAGTTATTATAATTGAAAATCCAGCAAAGCTTAGTTTGAAGGATAATAAATTAGTTATTGAGCAAGAAGAAAAAGTCAATATCCCGCTTGAAGATATTGATTCCTTGGTAATTGACGCCTCCGGAATCGTACTAACTAAAAATATTATTACGGCGCTTTCAGAAAAAGATGTGAATGTTTTATTTTGCGACGAAAAACATCTCCCCTGCTCAACGATTTTGCCATATTCACAAGCGTCGCGTGGCGCAAAACTTGCTAGAGCACAACTCAATATGTCGGAGCCAAACAGAAAACAGCTTTGGCGTAAAAATATTATACAAAAAATTACAAATCAGGCAGATGTTCTTAAAAAATTTGGATATGAACACGAAGATTTGCGCAAACTAGCTAATACTGTTCGCTCTGGCGATACAGGTAATAACGAGTCCACGGCCGCAAGATTCTATTTTAGTAGACTACTCGGTGATGCAACCCGCAGGAAACCGATGTGGCATAATTCTGCTTTGAATTATGGCTATGCGATTATCCGAAGTTCAATCGCTAGGGAGGTTGCTGCTAGAGGATTTATCTCCATGATTGGGATTAATCATCACTCCGAGCTAAATCAATTTAATCTTGTTGATGACTTGATTGAATGTTTTCGTCCCATCGTTGATGATTATGTTTTATCAGAAGTAGCACTTAATCATATTAATAACGCGGATAGTAGCTTATCGTCAGAGGATAGAAGAGCGATAATTGACATTCTAAATAAAAATGATATAATATATAACAAGAAGTTCGAGATAAAACTCTCCATTTCTAAAATGGTGGAAAGTTTTGCTAAGGCAGTTCTCGAAGAAGACACAGGCTTATTCGAGCTTCCAAAAGTTTTAATATGATAAAATATGTCTTTTAGATTTATGAGAAGCATTGTTATTTTCGATCTTCCCGTAAAAACCAAAACGGAAAGACGCCTCGCTACGCAATTCCGCAAGGCTTTACTTGATGACGGTTTTGAGATGCTTCAGTTCTCAGTCTATACGCGTATCTGCCAAAATCGAGACAATGCTACGATGCACTTAAACCGACTAAAGAAGCTCGCTCCAAGTACTGGTTCAATTCGAATGTTGATGGTCACCGAGAATCAATATTCGGATATGGCAATTATTACTGGTGAAAAAACTGTACAAGAAAAGCAAGTTACGTATAAACAATTGTCACTTTTTTAGAAAAAATCAAAACAAAATACTCCCGATTAACAGGGGTACTTTGTAAGTATTTTTATATGGTATTATACCACAATCTTAATTGTTAGGGGACTATAACCGGCTCGATGACTTTGTAAAGTTTTAGAGTATTATAACACAATCTTAATTGATATGGGACTATAAA
>JAUNQQ010000008.1 GCA_030536095.1 Candidatus Saccharimonadota bacterium | reverse complement strand
TGGTGGAGTAACAGGGACTCAAACCCTGGACCTCTGCCTTGCAAAGGCAGCGCTCTAATCAACTGAGCTATTACCCCGAACTTGGGGCTTTTCTCTTTTTAAAGAGAAAAGCCCCAACGAAAAGAGAAAGGGTATTTTTGAGAGAACAGGCACATGTCCTGATTTTCTCAAAAGGAATATAATCACTCACGATAAAAGAGTAAAACTCTTTTATCGTGAGTAGGGACTTAAAGTAAAAATAGCTTCACTTTAAAAGAAATATTCAATAAATGTAAATGTAGGATGGTGGGGATATGTGGGCTCGAACCACAGACCTCGACATTATCAGTATCGCGCTCTAACCAGCTGAGCTATATCCCCACATACCTTTATTTTACTCTTTTATTTTAAAAAATCAAGAGTATAATGGAATTATGGAATGGAAATTTGATATTGGCTCGTTTTTTGTGGGATTGTTGATTTTTGTTGCAGGTGGGGTGATGGTACTTTTTTATCAGAAAGTAGCGGATAATTTATTATCGGGAGTGACGTATTCGCGGACAAAGTTTTGGGGGCTGATGATAATGATTTTGGGATTTTTGATTATGTCGAATTTACATTCGGTTTTACTCGGATGGTTTGTGAATATGATATTTAAAAGATAATGGAAGATACACGAAATTTGGTGGATGAATTAAAGGGGAAGAGTAATGAGGAGGTTTTTTCTGAATTAGAAAGAAGGAGAGAAGAATTAGAGGTGGCGATTGAGAATGTTTCGCATGATTTTAATGTGGGAACGATTGTGCGATCGGCAAACAATTTTAATGCGCGGGCGGTGCATATTATTGGGCGAAGAAAATACAATCGGCGCGGAGCAATGTGTACGGATAAATATCTAACGGTAAAATATTGGACGAATACTCGGAGCTTTTTGGATGACCAAAAAAAGCGAGGAAGGGAAATCGTGGCAATTGAGAATAATTCGGAATTAGTCAAAGGGGGACTTTTGGATAAAAAATTTATACAAGCGACAACATTGGTATTTGGAAGCGAAGGGGAGGGGATTAGTGGGGAATTATTGAGAGAATGCGATGACGTGCGGGAAATTGAGAGCTTAGGTTCGACTAGAAGTGTGAATGTTGGAGTTGCGGCGGGAATTGCGATGTATGAATGGTATCGGGGAACGAGATAGAGGGGATTTTTGTTAGTTTTTAGTTAAAAAACACCATAAACAAGAAGCCACCGTTTATTTTGAACGGTGGCGAGGGTCATATAATGGTTTTGAGTAGCTCGCAGTTTGTATTCTACTCAAACCTAGTATTATTGTATATCATCGTATAAATAAAGTCAAGACTTTTTTTAAAAAAATGTTCGGGGTGGATAAAAATATTATAATATAAAAGTTGGGAATTGTGTTCGGACTAAAAAAGTATTATACATAAAATGTGTTCGGCGGGGTGTTCGGAAAAAGAACAGAGGAAAAGCGTTGACAAAACAAAAGCAGTATGATATAATAAACTCAATCATCTTTTGGGATGGAGAAATATTAATTAATTGGTGGGCAGAAGGATAATTATGGCTGGAACAAAAGCTGGGGGGAAGAAGGCTGCTGCGTCGAATAAGGCGAGATATGGAAAAGATTTCTACTCAACGATTGGACGAAAAGGTGGTCAAAATGGACATACTGGGGGATTTGCGAAAAATCGGGCGCTTGCGAGAGTAGCTGGGGCAAAGGGGGGAAGGATTTCAAAGAGAGGACCGGCGAAAAAAGAAGCGTAAAGAAAATCCCCCACTCAAGGGGGATTTTAGTAGGGAATTAAAGTGAGAAAGTTTCACAGCGGGGGCAGTGATATTTTCCGTCGGGGGATTGGGCGCGAGTAAGACCGCAAGTTTTGCAGAGAGATTTTTTATGGAGCCACTCGCGATAGGTGTCGAGGGCATCTTCGACGAAGTCGGAGTCGAAGGGAATGTGATAAGTATCGCAGAGAATATGAGCTTTTTCCCAGGCTTCGCGCTCCATTTTTAGACGTTCAATATCAACGGTGTAGTCTTTGTGGCTAGAGAGGGCATGACCGAGTTCATGGAGGAGCTGGAGAGAAAAGGAATTGGATGGAGTTTTTAGATTATAATAGATTGTCTTGGGGGGATGAAAACGGAAACGGGAGGAAGATCTAAAGGTGAAATCAGGAAAATCTCTCTGTAAGGTCTGAACAAATTTAGTGTTCACGTCCATAAAGGAAAGCTCCAAAAGTAGTAGAGCGGAGAGGCTTTTTGGCGCGAGCGAGATGTGGAAGGCGGACCTTTTTAGTGGGAATGCCTTTAGATTTAGCGATGGATTTACGGAGGTCATAGGCGAGAAGAAGACGAAAGCGATTTAGGATGTAGCCAACTGCACCACCGAAGATGATTACGTCAGGCTGATATTTTAGAATGAGTGGAGTGAGGCCGGTAGTGAGACGGAGAGAAAGATCGTGAAGAGTGCGGAGACTGTGGATATTAGAAACGCGGGAATTGTAGGCCTCACCGAGTGCGCGGGCGGAAGCGATGGTAGTCCAGCGGACGGTTTTGTCTTTCCATTCGACGAGGGTTTCACCGGGTTCAAAGGCGGAAGATTCAGTAATGAGGGTTTTGTCGATAGCAAGGCCGCCGCCAAGGCCGGTAGAAAAAGTGAGATACATGACGTGGCCTGAATAGTATTTCGATTCGTAATAGGTGGCAGCATCAGCGTCGTTGAGAAAGTAAACTGGGCAGTTGAATAAAATTTTTATACAGTTGTATAAGGGGGGATTATTCCAGTCGAGATTGCGCAACAGAGTAGGGGAGCCATGTTCGACGAGGCCACAGATGGCAAAGGTGATGTTGGCGATAGGGTATTTTTGTAGGGGGGTGAGGTGAGTAATAAGTTTGTTCGAAAAGGAGTTAAAGTCGTGTTCGGAAGGGAAGCGGGTGGATTTTATAATTCTGCCGTTTTTATCAAAAAGAGCAACGAGGGTTTTGGTGGCGCCGAGATCGATAGTAAGATAATAATTCATATTAACATTTTAGCACACTTGTGGTATAATGAGAAACAGATTCAGCTTACTCAGAGGTGTAAAAGATAACGATTTTGTTTTGTGTCTCTGAGTAGGCCGAATCGGGAAGGATATATAATTATGATGGCAGAAGCCAAAAAAATGACAATGGAAGAATTGCTAGCAAGTGAGGATTCCGTAAAACAATTAATTGAAGGGGAGACAGTAAAAGGGACGGTGATTTCGGTAAAAAAACACGAAATCCTGATTGATTTGGGGGCAAATGGAGTGGGGATGGTGTCGAGAAAGGAAGCATCGTATTCGCGAAATATTGAGGAGGGGCAAGAGGTCGTAGCGTCGATTGTTGATACGGAAATGAAAGATGGGTGCGTATTGCTTTCTATGAGGAAGGCAGTAAAGGATAAGGCGTGGGAAGAAATTGCAAAGCAGATGGAAGATGGCGAAATTGTAGAGGTGACTCCGTATGATGCCAACCGGGGTGGACTTTTGGTTGACTATGAGGGAATTAGAGGATTTTTGCCGGTTTCGCATCTTGCAGCGGATCATTATCCGAGGGTTGGATCGTCAGATAAAGATGAGATTTTGCAGAGATTGAATGCGTTGGTGGGAACAAATATTAAAGTAAAGATCTTGGACGCGTCTAAAAAAGATAATAAATTAATCTTCTCAGAGAAGGAAGCGACGAAGGATGTCTTGGCGGAGAGATTTGCGGAGATGAAAGTTGATGACGTGGTGAAGGGGCGTGTAACGGGAGTGGTTGACTTTGGAGTCTTCCTAAATGTAGATGGGGTTGAGGGATTGGTGCATATTTCGGAAATTTCGTGGGAGAGGGTAAATAATCCAGCGGATTATGTAAAGGTCGGTGAGGAAATTGAGGCGAAGATTATTGCGATTGATAATGAGCGACTAAGCCTGTCAATGAAGCAGCTGACGCCGGATCCGTGGTTGTCGGAAGTAGAAGACTTAAAGAAGGGCGCAAAGATTGAAGGAACTGTGACGAGAATTACGCCTTTTGGTGCGTTTGTGCAGATTTCACCGGCAGTGGAAGCATTAGTACATGTTTCAGAGTTAGGAGAGGGGAGCGATGTTGATCCGGAAAAAGTCTTTACGATGAACGAGCGGAAGGAGTTTAAGGTTTTGGATATTGATAAGGAAAATCGGAAGATTAGCCTGAGCCTGAACTAAACTAAAGAAAAATCGGAGGCTGAATTTTAGCCTCCGATTTTTATGTGGAATTATTAGTTGGATGAATTGTCTGGTTCGGGCAAATTAGAAACCGGAGAATCTTCCTGAGTAGTATCTGGCGATTCTTCTGGGGAAGTTGAGTTATTGGAAGGAGCGGGCTGGTCGAGGTGAATGAAGATGTAGGATGAGGCAGAGATATTGGTGCGGTAGGAGAAATTGAGAGGAGTAAGAATATTGTCATACTCGGAAAGGTTAATTAGGACAGGATCAACAGGGAGAGCGGAGGCGGTTGGAGATGGGGTAGATGAAGAGTCAGGAGAGGGAGTAAGAACTGGAGAGGAGGTAGGAGTAGCAGCAATGGGAGTAGCGGAGGGGCTGGAGAGGCTTTCTACCCAAATGAAGTGAGGCGAGCTGCCGGATAAATCGATACCGATGGAGTGAGCAGAGGGGGAATTATCGACAGCGTAGCCGAGAGAGGCGGCAAATTCATGCCAAGATTCGGGGCTACCCCAGTTAGAGAATGTGAGTGAGTAAAAATCGGAAGCTTTTTCGGCGACGTAGCTGGCGGAGGAACAAATTGGGAGGTCGAAACCGTCAAGAGGGATGTTTGTCTGCTCGGATTCGGCGGAATCGGGAGTGGTTGACGAATCGGAAGGAGAAAGTTCTTCAGAAGGTTCTGTAGGGGAAGGCTCAGCAGTTGGTTCGCTGGATAATTCGGAGTCTTCCTGAGAATCGGAAGGGACTGGGCTGGCGGATGGTTCGGAGGTAGATGAATCAGCGGAGTCAATGAGCGTTTTACAGAGGGAAGCGTAAGAATAGGTATTAATATCTTCGGAAAGAGGCTTAAGGTTTTTTAGGAGATAGTCGAGACGGTCGCGAAGGGCGGAGAAGGCGGAAAGATTGGATTCGTGACGCTTATGATAAAAATCGGGGAGTTCGTCGGAATAGTCAGCGAGGAAGTCGGATTCACGAGTAATAAGCTGGGAAAGTTCGGAGAGGGCGGGATAGAGAACATCGAGCTCGGGTTGATAGATGATTTTTTCGGGGTAGAGACGATCAAGTTCGGCGTTTAGCTGGTCGAGCAGAGTAGAGATTTTTTCGTCAAGAGAATTGAATTCGGAGATGAGCGCCTCAGCGTTGAGAGTAGAATCTGATTCGGGAGAAGGAGATGGCTCAATAGTGGATTCAGGAGCAGGAGAGGGTTCTGAGGCTTCGGGTGTCTTAGGAAGGGAGGAAGGCCGGATAGTTATGGAAGAAGCTCGGGGGGATTCTGGGGCGGATTCAGACTGAGGAGGGACAACTGGGGCTGGAGTAGTTGGCGCAGTATAGTTATCAGTGTGAATTTTTAGAGAAGTGTCTTCTTCGGACTCGGCGACGAGGAGATTAAGATAAGAGCCAGAGGAGGATCTTTCGAGATTGAGAGAATAGGGCGAATCAGAAGAAGGGGGATTATGGGCGGCAATACCGGCAAAAAGTGAAACAATAATAGTTATACCTAGCGCAATAGCACCAAGCGAAAAAATATTAAAATCTAACCTCCGTGTCATATTATTATTTTAGCATAAAAAGTATGGCAATGGAAGATTTTGTGGTATAATCGTGATAGACATAAATTAAAGTAAGGAAAGGAAAAAATGGGTGAGGGAATAAACGGAAAACAAAGTTTACCTGAGCGCGTTAAGTGCATGAAAAGCGTTTCGATTACGGTCGCGGTAGTGGCGATGCTGGTTGCGGCGGCGGGATTAGCAGTAGGCGTATATGGGGTTATGCAGTTCCAAGAACTAAATAAGAAGATGGAAACTTCGGCGGATAAAGGAAAAACGCCGATGCCAACAGCGAATGTTGTAGATTGTCCGCCTGATGAGGCGGAGGGGTGTATTGTGCCGACGGATGCAGCGGAGAAAGATCTTCTAATTGCGGATTCCGATTATGTCTATATTGGAGAATGGGGAATTAAGATTCATGTTCCGGAAGGGGCATTTGGGAAAATGTCGTATGCGTATCGTAGCGATATCGGAGTGTATTTTAATGCGGTGATGAGTGGAGCGAGCGTAGAGAATCCGAAGTACTTTGATCAGTTTGATGGCTTAGGTGCGATTAGCAGAGTAGTGAAGGGTGGGGCGGCCAGCGGCGAGAAAGTCTATGAGGATGGCGAGTATGATTATTATTATAGTCACGCTCAGGCAGTGATCAGTACGGATGCGACTGAACAAAAAATTGAGAAGGATTCAGCAGATAAATTGGCGGAAATTCTGAAGAATAAGGAAAACTATTCTAAGTTCTAAGGATTGAAGTGAAAGAAATCCCCCGCGAGAGCGGGGAATTTTGTATAAAAAATTTATTCAAAAAGACGGTAGGGGAGGAAGCATTAGTAATAACAAAGTTATTCAGAAAAAGTATGAAAATAAAACATTAGCAATAATAAAATTATTCAGGCGGAACGGGGGGAAAATTCAAAAAAAGGGTTGCTAAAATATTTAGTTGGGATATAATGAAATGGTAAAGGCTAAATAGAAAAACAAAAATTAAAATGAAAAAAAGAGTAAATATTCGCAAGGAAAGTCGGGGATTGTGCCGACGGATAGTGAGTGGAGTTTTGGCACTAGTGTTGATGTTGTCGAGTGCTTTTGGGGGGATAGTAGGGAGAGCTTCGGCGACAACGAGAAATGTGGATACGAGTATAGAAAAAACATATACGAGGGATGCGTTTGCGGAGGAATATTCGGCGGGATATTTACGGTATTATGCTGATGGTTATAGTGTAGGGTCGAGCGTTTCGGGAAGTAACGGAAATTTTACCGGAACGAATAAGGCAAAAGATGATAATGCTTATATAGATATTTATGGTGGAGCGGTAATAGATGGGGTGGAATATGATGTGCGGGAGTATGTCTGGTTGGATAGTAGTTCGCGATCGAGTTATTGGCAGAGAAAAATTGGGTCGACGCAAGATGTTTCGGCATATTATATATATGTAGGGGGAGCGGCAAAAGTTTATCGAGAATTTCATATTTATAAGAAGGGGACATTGAAGACAGCAAATCCGGTGGAAGTAGAATTTAAGGGGATTATGCATTTTTCGGATTTGGATGCGAGTGAGGGGTATCAAATTGTGCAAGGGTATGCGGGGGCGTGGGTAATGGCGCGAACAAAACTTTCTTATAGTGGGAACAATAAATGGTTGGGGACAGAGGCAACAACTGATTCGGATACGGCATCGCAGATTTGGGTACAAGTTGAGGGGAACGTGGAGAGACCGATGGTGATTATGTATGAGACAAGTTCGACGAGACACGCAAATATCGGATTTTCGAGTGTAACATTTTATTATACGGTGAATTATCCGGATGGGGAAAGTGAGACGACGTCAAAGCAGATTGCGGAATATGGGACTTATACGTTGACGGAAGCGGAATGGGATGGGGAAGACGCGGATAATTATGAGTTTTCAGGGTGGTTTGAGGATCCGGATTGTACGGAGGAGGCGGAGTATACGGTGACACTGATTACGAGTGATGAACATTATTATGGAACATTTGCGAAGATTGCAGCGGGAGTAACGACGACGGTGGAGCACGGGAAGATTACGGCGGAGTCGACGGATGAGCATATGAGGACGCCAGGAAAGACGACTTCTGGTATTACGACTGAACAAGGATTTTATGGGATTCGGGCGGGGAATGAAACGACAATAAAATATGAGCCGGAAGAGGGCTATGAGCTTTCACGAGTAGTGGTGGATGGTGAAAATGTATCAATAACAGAGTATCCGTCTGAGTACAAATTTTATACAGACGAGGCGCTAGAAGATCATGATATTAAGGTTTATTATAAGAAGAAGAGTTTTCCGGTGGAGACGGAAGTGGTCGGCGGGGAGATTACAGAGGGGGCGACAGTAGAATATGGAGATGAATATACGGTTTCATATCGGCCGGAGTCAGAGAAATATGAGCTGGTAAAAATTGTGGTAGATGGGGAGGAAGTTTCTATTGAAGATTATCCGGAGGAATATACTTTTGTGGCGGACGGGGAGCATGAGATTTATGTTGAGTATAAAGTGAAAGAATATGAGATTTCAACAGAGGTGATTGGTGGGGAAATTAGCGATGGCGGAACGGTGGAATATGGGGATGATTATACGGTAACATTTAATCCGAATGAGGGGTATGAATTGGTGGAAGTACTAGTGGATGGAGTCAGGGTTGAGGTTTCGGAAGATAGTTATACTTTTGATGATGTTCAGGAAAATCACGAGATTGTGGTGCGGTATGAGAAGAAGGTATTTAACATAGAGACAGAGGTGGTGAATGGGGAAATTAGTGATGGTGGAACAGTGGAATATGGGGATGATTATACGGTAACATTTAATCCGAATGAGGGGTATGAGCTTGCCGAAGTGATGGTGGATGGAATTTCGGTAGAAGTCGTAGGAAATAGATATGAGTTTTCGGATATAACGGGGAATCATAAGATAAAAGTGGTGTATAAAAAAATTGTTCACACGGTTTCTACGGGAGTTCTTAATGGAGAGATTTCGGACGGCGGGACGGTGGAATATGACGGAGATTATACAGTTGAGTTTTCGCCGAATGAGGGGTATAGACTTTCGGAGATTTTGGTGGATGGGAGCGAAATTGAGCTTTTGGGAACAGAGACGAGCTATTCGTTCCAAAATATTCGGGAAGATCATGATATTCTCGTAAAATATGTGATTAAGAAATTTGGAGTGAGGACGGAAGCAATTGGTGGGGCAATTACGGAAAGTGGCGTAGTGGATTATGGAAATGATTATCTGGTTGAGTTTTCGCCGAATGAGGGGTATGAATTAGTGGAAGTGTTGGTTGATGGGGTTTTGGACGAAGCTACGGACGAGTATATATTTGAGGATGTCAGGGAGAATCATGAGATTGTGGTGAGATATGAGAAGAAGGTGTTTACGGTAGAAACAGAGGTGGTGAATGGGGAGATTAGCGATGGCGGAACGGTGGAATATGGGGATGATTATACTGTGAGGTTTAATCCGAACGAGGGGTATGAGCTTGCGGAAGTGATGGTGGATGGTTCTAGAGTGGAGATTTCGGGAGATGAGTATGTCTTTGAGGATGTGCGAGATAATCATGAGATTATAGTGCGATATAAGAAGAAGGTGTTTAATATTCAGACGGAAGTGGAGAATGGGGTGATTACAGAGGGCGGAGAAGTTGAGTTTGGGGAGGATTATCTGGTTGAGTTTTCGCCAAATGAAGGATATGAACTGGCGGAGGTGACGGTGGATGGAATTAGCGTGGAGGCTTTGGGAGAGAATTATAATTTCTCGGATGTCAGGGAGAATCATGAGATTGTGGTGAGATTTAGGGAAATTTATGTGGAGTCAGAGCCGGAACTAGAACCAGAAATTCCTGCGGTGGTTGAGCCGGAAATTCCAGAGATAACGCTAGTGGTAGTTGATAATGGACTGCGGGATAATGTGGTGACGGAGCCAGTGCGGCGAGAAGCAAATGATTGGAGTGGTTATGCTTATTATGGTTATACTGGCGGAAATGTGAATGAAAGGACGGATGATGAGATGATTGATGATACAGATGTGCCGGTGTTAGGCGTAAATTCGGAAGGTGGGGATTGTGGTGGAAGGTGCAAGATAAGGCTGATGGATCGGCTATCGTGGGAGACGATTGAGGCGATAATTATTGGATTGCTTGGGATGCTAATATGGAATTGGTGGGGACGGTGGAAGAAAAACGATTTCTAGCGTGAATTTCTGCGTCGACGGTTCCGGTGCTCAGGGGGTAGGGCGTTTAAGCCCAACCCCCTTCCGCTCCTCGCCGTCTCCTTGAACTTCAGCGCTAGAAATCGTTTTTCTGAATTACGGGTGTGATATAATGGGGGTATGAAATTATTAGAGGTGAAAGGGGTGAAATATGTGGCGGAGGGGAGGGAAATTTTGCACGGAGTGGATTTTGCGATAGAGAGGGGGGAAACGGTGGTGATTTTGGGGAAGAATGGGGCGGGAAAATCGACGATTGCGGGGAGGATTATGGGAACGCTCGAGGGGGAAGGGGGGGTTTTTCTGGATGGGAAGAGTATTAGCGAGATGGAAGTAGATGCGCGGGCGAGGGCGGGGATTTTTATGTCTTATCAGGCGCCGGTGGAAATTCCGGGGGTAAGTATGAAAGAGATGCTGTGGGCGGCGCTAGAGGAAAAGGCGGGGAAAAGAGTGGGGCGGAAGGAGATTGAGGAGAAATTGGCGAAGGCGACAGAGATGGTTGGGGCGGAGATTTTTTGGGCGGGGAAAGAGGTGAATGTGGGGGCGAGTGGTGGAGAGAGAAAACGGAATGAGATTTTGCAGATGATGGCGTTAGAGCCAAAGGTGGCAATTTTGGATGAAATTGATAGTGGATTAGATATGGAAGCGGCGAGGAAAATGTCGGAAGTGCTTGCAGAATTTCAGAGAAAAACTGGGGTGGGATATGTGATTATTACGCATAATATGCGGATTTTGGAGAAGCTGAAAGTTTCGCGGGTGGTGATTGTGGATGGAGGAAGAATTGTCCGGGAAGGGGGAGAGGAGATAATTTCAGAAGTAGAGAAGCGGGGATTTTAAGAGTGAAGGGGTTATCGGAAGAGATTGTGAGGAAAATTTCGGCGCGGAAGCGAGAGCCGGAATGGATGCTGAAATTACGGTTGTCGGCAATGCGGGAATATTTTCGGATTTCGGAACCGGGATATGGGCCAGATTTAAGCGGATTAAATCTGGCGGAAATTCGGACTTATGTGGAACCAGAGACGGAGATGAGGAGTAGTTGGGAAGAGGTGCCGGAGGAAATTCGGGAGACATTTGAGAAATTGGGGATTCCGCAGGCGGAGAGAGAAGGCTTGGCGGGGGTGGGGGCGCAGGTTGATTCGGAATATGTTTATCATAATCTTAAAAAACGAATGGAGAAGAGCGGAGTGGTGTATTTGCCATTAGAGGAGGCGGTGAGGGATAAAAAATGGGGGGAAGTAGTGCGAGGGCATTTTATGAAGGCGGTTTCTATTACTGAGCATAAGTTTTCGGCGTTACACGCGGCGGTGTGGAGCGGTGGTTCGTTTATTTATGTGCCGCGTGGAGTTAGTGTGGAAATTCCTCTACAGAGTTATTATCGAATGAATGCGGCGAAAATGGGGCAGTTTGAGCATACGCTGATTATTGTGGATGAGGGGAGTGACTTGTATTTTATTGAGGGGTGTTCGGCGCCAAAATTGTCGGTAGCAAATCTACATGCGGGATGCGTGGAGTTATATGTTAGGAAAAATGCGCGATTGAAATATTCGACGGTGGAGAGCTGGTCAAAAAATGTGTACAACCTGAACACAAAACGGGCGCTAGTGGAGGAAAATGGGGTGATCGAGTGGGTGACGGGGAGTTTTGGATCGAAAGTATCAATGCTTTACCCCTGTGCGATTTTGGCGGGCGAGGGAGCGAGGATGGAATATACAGGGGTGACATTTGCGGGCGAGGGGCAGGAGTTGGATACGGGGGCAAAAGTTATTCATCTAGCGAAAAATACTTGTTCGGTGATTGATGCACGGAGTTTGTCACAGAATGGTGGGCGGGCGATGACGCGAAGCTTAGTGAAAGTTGCTCGTGGAGCGAGGGGGGCGAAGAGTTTTGCAGATTGTAAATCGGTGATTTTGGACTCTCAGTCAGATGCGGATGCAGTACCAGAGGTAAAAGTGGATGAGGCGGAGGCGGAAGTAGGGTATGAGGCGAGTGTGGGAAAAATATCGGAGGAAGCGATTTTATATCTTAAGACGCGGGGAATTTCGGAAAAACGAGCGCGGGAGATGGTGGTGAGGGGATTTGTGGATCGAGTGTCGAAGGAGCTGCCAGTGGAGTATGCGATGGAAATGAATAATTTAATTCGGATGGAGATGGAATGAAAGTCGAGAAATTCTTAGAGAGAGGTATAGAGCGGAAAGTTTGGCGAATTACAGAGACGGGGGTAAAAGTAAAAATTCGGGTAAAATATTGGGTGGCGAAGGGGGAGAAATTAGAGGTGGATTATAGAGTTATAGTGGCGGCGCCGGAGGTGGAAGTGGAGATGTTGGCGGCGGGAGTAGTGGAGGGCGAGAAGGAACTTAATATGAGTGTAGAATTTTTGCGCGGAGCGAGGGGGAGTTTTGGAGTGGTGAAGGATGAGGTGTTGATAGTGGGGCGGGGACGGAATATTTCGCGACCGATAATTTTAAGTGCGGAGAAGGAGGCGACGGGAAGGCATGGAACGACGGTAGGGAGGGTGGATGAGAGAGCGGTGAAGTATTTGTGTTCAAGGGGAATTAAGAAGAAAAGAGCAAAAGAGATATTAATTCGGGCGAGACTGGGTGTATAATTGAGATATGAACAGGGAAGATTTTCCGTTGATTATGGGGAGTGAGAATGATATGGCGGATTGTTGTATGGGTTGCAAGTGGAAGGCGAAGCCGGATGGGCTGATTTATTTTGATAATGCGGCGACAATGCAGAAGCCGAGGCGAGTAATAAGGGCGGTGGAAGAATTTTATGAGACGAGCAATGCGAATCCGTTGCGAGGGATTTATGATTTATCACAGGAAGCGACGAGGATGGTGAATGAAGCGCGGGAAAAAGTCGCGGAATTTATCGGGGCTTTTTCGGCGGAGGAAGTGATTTTTACGAGTGGAGCGACGGAGGGATTGAATATGGTGGCGAAATGGTGTGGAGAATTCGGGAATTTATTAGTTTCCTCTGGTCCGTCGGATGGATTAGGGGCAGATGATGAGATTATAGTGGGAATGGGGGAGCATCATGCGAATTTGTTGCCGTGGGGTCGAATTGCGCGGGAGACGGGAGCGAAGTTGCGATTAGTAAAATGTCAGAGGGATGGGACGATGGATGAGGAGGAATTTTTTCGGGTGCTGACGCCGAATACACGGGTAGTAGCGATGAATTTAGTGGGGAATGTTATGGGGGGAGGAAATGACGTAAAGCGAATGTTTCGGGTGGCGCATGAGAAAAGTGGGGCGATTTGTGTGTTAGATGCGGCGCAGGCGGTAGCACATCGGCGGATAAACGTGCAAGAGTTGGGGGCGGATTTTATGGTGTTTTCGGGACATAAAATGGGGGCGCCGATGGGGATTGGGGTGTTGTATGGAAAAAGGGAATTATTAGAGAAAGTTGAGCCGGTGAAATTAGGAGGAGAGATGATGGAGTGGGTGGAAGTGCGGAGGTCGGAAACCGAGCGGAGGGTGGATTTGGCGTGGGAAATGGATGACGGTGGGATTTTTGTAAAATATGCGAAAATTCCGCAGAGATTTGAAGCGGGGACGATGAATGTGGGGGGAATTATTGGGCTTCGAGCAGCGGTGGAATATTTAGAAGAGGTGGGACTTAAGAAAATTGGGGAATATGAGCGGAGATTGACGGATTATGCGATGGAGCGGATTTCGGGGGATTCGGTGGAGATTTATGGGGCGGAAAATGGGATAATTGCGCTAAATGTGATGGGGGTACATCCGCAGGATACGGCGGAAATTTTGAATCAAGAGGGAATTGCGGTGCGGGCGGGATGGCACTGTGCGCAGCCGATGTTGGAGTTTTTGGGGATTGGACCGGTGGTGAGAATTAGTTTATGCTTTTATAATACAGAGGAGGAGGTGGATAAGTTGGTGCGGGTACTTTCTGAGGTGAGGGGGAAGATGGGGATGACGTAAGTGGTTATTTATGGAGAAATTTTGTGATGTATGACGAGAAATTATTAGAGCGGAATTTACATCCGGAAAATTGGGGAGTTTTAGAGGGGGCGGATTATGATGAGGTGCTAGTGAACGAGAGTTGTGGGGATGAGATAAGGATAATGTTGAAGATTAAGGATGGAGTGGTAGTGGATGGAGCGTGGGAGGGGAGGGCGTGTGCGATTGCGTCGGTGAGTGCGGATATTTTTATTGAGAAGGTGCAAGGGAAGAAAGTGGAGGAGGTGGGGAAGATGAGATGGGAGGAGGTAGAGGAGCTTTCGAGCGTGAGGAATATGCCGGGGAGGGTGAAGTGCGCGGAGTTGGCGTGGAATCACTGGGACTTTTCTCTTAAAAAGAGAAAAGTCCCAGTGAAAAGAGAAAAAGAATAGCTCTACTTTTACGGTGGAGCCGCAAAAGTAGAGCGGGATTTAGGATTTATAGTATAATAATAGTTATGAAGAAGGTGAAGAAAGAAAGTTGGGGAGAGGTGGTGAGAGAAAGTATTGGAGCGGCGATTTTGATTGGAATGGGAGATTTTGTATTATTAAAAATCGGGGTGCCGATTGGAGCGTTTTTGTTTGCCTTGGGACTTTTGGGGGTGTGTTATCTTGGGCAAAATCTTTTTACGGGGAAGTGTGGATTTTTGTTCAGTGAGAAAATTCCGTTGATCAGGCTGATGGTGATTTTGGTAGTGAATCTGGTGGCGGGATATTTAATAGGGGTGGCTTTTCGGATGGCAGATGAATCAATTATTGAGGCGGCCGTGGCGAAAGTGACGAGCTGGGATATTTCACCAGGATTTTTGTTGAAATCGGTGTTTTGTGGGGCGATTATGTATATTGCGGTGGCGATGTATCGGCGGGGGACGCCGCTCGGGATAATTTTTGGGGTGCCGACATTTATTTTGTGTGGGTTTCAGCATTGTATTGCGAATGTGATTACAATGGGGGTGGCGGGAAGTTTTAGCTTTACCGTGTTGGCGTGTATGGGGATTTGTGTGGTGGGGAATTTTGTAGGGGCGGTGGGGATGTGGTGGGTAAGTCAGAAAAAATAAAGATAACGGTTAGCTTTTTGATTGTGTTTATGTTCAAAAAGTGTATAATATAATCAAGGAGTGAAAAATGGCTAATAAACGGTTAGACAATGCAAAACGAAATAAGGCGGATGAGTTCTATACGCAACTTGTCGATATTGAGCTGGAAATGAAGCATTATCGTGAGTATTTTAAAGGAAAGACCGTATTTTGTAACTGTGATGACCCATATGAAAGCAACTTTTTTAAATATTTTGCAATGAATTTTAACTTCTTAGGACTTAAAAAGCTTATTGCAACTTGTTATGCCGGTTCTCCTGTAGCGAATAGGCAGTTATCCCTTTTTGACGACGAGCCAATAGATAATAAAACTACCGGAAACGCTCATAAAATTATTATTACGGAGGTAAATGACGAAAATCAGGATGGTGCTGTTGATTTATCGGATGTAGAATGGCTTTGTAGGAATAAGAAGAATACACTTACGCGACTGAAGGGTGATGGTGATTTTCGTTCTGAAGAATGTATCGAATTATTAAAAGAGGCGGACATTGTAGTAACCAATCCACCTTTTTCGTTATTTAGGGAGTATATTGCTCAACTCATGGAATATAATAAGAATTTTATTGTCATTGGCAATGTGAATGCGATAAGTTATAGAGAGATTTTTACGCTCATTAAGGATAGTAAAATTTGGCTCGGTGCAAGTATCCATAGTGGTGATAGGGAATTTCGCGTGCCAGATACGTATCCGCTCGATGCTGCTGGTTGTCGCATAGATAGTGATGGAGTAAAATATATCAGAGTTAAAGGTGTGCGGTGGTTTACGAATCTGGATTATAAGGAACGTCATGAGGAGATGACACTATTCGAAAGATACAACTCTGAAAAATATCCCAAGTATGATAATTATAATGCGATAAATATTGATAAAACTGCTGAAATACCTTATGATTATAATGGCGAAATGGGAGTACCAATTACTTTTCTAGATAAGTATAACCCAGATCAATTCGAAATCCTTGACGGCATAGGAAGGTACAGTATGCTTACTGGTCCAACTCCGGAAACTCAAGGAAAATATATGACTATGGTGGATGGAAAACCTAAATATGCTAGAATAGTGATAAGGAGAAAAGTATAAATGAAAATTGAGTTACATTTGATTAAAGTCCGAGAGGTAGCAGAAGGATACGAAGATAATGCCGAGGCTGGCGTGAAAGGGTATGGTGGGAAGCTGGATATTCGTCCAAAATACCAACGCGAATTTGTTTACGATGAAGGGAAACGTAATGCCGTTATTGATACGATAAACAAAGGTTTTCCCCTCAATGTGATGTATTGGGTTAAGAATGAGGATGAAACTTATGAAGTTCTTGATGGTCAACAGCGTACAATTAGCTTCTGTCAGTATATTAACGGAGATTTTTCTCTGGATAATAAAGCATTTCATAACCTTACCGAAACAGAAAAAGATAAAATTCTTAATTATGAGTTAATGGTTTATTTTTGCGAAGGTAATGATAAAGAAAAACTAGATTGGTTTAAGGTTATTAATATTGCTGGCGAGAAATTAACTGACCAAGAATTAAGAAACGCTGTTTATACGGGTTCATGGCTTTCTGATGCCAAATTGAAGTTCAGCAAGAGTGGCTGTGCTGCCTTTCTGCTTGCCGAGAAGTATGTTAATGGTTCTCCAATTCGTCAGGAAATATTGGAAACAGCACTAAAATGGATAAATAATGGCAACCCAGAAGGATATATGTCGGCTCACCAGCATGACCCGAATGCTAATGAGTTATGGACTTATTTTAGGAATGTAATTGAATGGATTAAGGATACATTTACTACCTATCGTTCTCAAATGAAAGGCATTGATTGGGGCTTGCTATATGACAATTTTCATTCTCAAACTTTTGACACGAATAAGTTGGAAGACGAGATTGCTGAGCTAATGATGGATGAGGATGTCACTAATAAAAGAGGTATTTACCCATATGTATTGACTCGTGACGAAAGATACCTAAATATTCGCGTTTTTTCGGAGAACCAAAAAAGAGAAGCTTATGAGAGGCAGAATGGTATTTGTGCTGCTTGTGGTGAACACTTCGAAATAACCGAAATGGAAGCAGACCACATTACGCCGTGGCATCTTGGCGGAAAAACTATTTTGGAAAATTGCCAGATGCTGTGCAGGGACTGTAATAGGCGAAAATCTGGCAAATAATTCTCGCGGGTTACCGAGGAATAAAAATAAGAACCTTGCGGTTCTAAAATAAATTGGCTCCTCGGGCCAGACTCGGATTTTGTTGGCGCAAAATCTTGAAAGATTAATAGTTTCTTGCTTCACTGTATTGAATGGGAGCTACCGAGGAATAGAAAGAAAGAACCTTAAAGGTTCTAAAATGAAGTGGCTCCTGGGACTGGACTCGAACCAGCAACCTCGAAGTTAACAGCTTCTTGCTCCACCATTGAGCTACCCAGGAATATAGTATAGTGAATATACGATATGCTCTTGTGAGAATATATCTTGATTATACACGAATGATAAGAAAATTCAAGGGTTTTTTGAAGAATATTTTATGCCGTGAGATTTATAGAAGTCAACGGCGGTGGGATGATGGGTGGCGCTGAGACAGAGGTTGGTGAGCTCGTCGATCATGACAAGGGAAAAGAGGGTGATGGCGAGAACAAGGAAGGTGTGGCGAGAGAGATGATTAGAGAGGATAATTAAAGCAGGAACGATGAGGTAGACTAGAGCGAGGGAGAAGATGCCGAAAATGAGAATGCTGAGGAGACAGACATGGCCGTCAATGCTGCCGATGAGCCAGATGTCGTGGTCGTAATTCCAGAGGCGAGAGCCGGTAATTGTGTAAATTAACCAGCCGGCGAAGAGTTCGAGGGCGCCGGTGACGAGAGCGGAAAATAGGAAGACAATAAGTGGGTTTTGGCGGAATTTATAAGTGGTGGGAATGATGAGAAGGGCGCCGATAGCGTAAATGTTTATCCAAGGGAGGAGATTGCCGCCGCGCATATAGAAGGAGCCGTTTTCTAGTAGAGCGACGAGAACTTCGTAACACCAGCCAGCGAAACCAGAGATGACAACGACAAGAAAGAAAATTCCGAGTTTTTGGTAGAGTTTTAGATTTATGCTTCTTTTAAGATAGATTTTATAGAGATTTTTATAAGTTTTGGAGGTAGCTACCATAAGCTTTATTATAGCATAGTATGGCGAGAATAAACATTAGTTTGGTGAAAAAGGGAAAATGTGATATAATTGGGGAATGAAGAGTCAAGAGAAAGTTATTCGAGTTACCGGATCGATTACGGTAGATGAACTGGCGAAAGCGCTGGGACTTTCTGTGACAACGCTGATTGGGACGCTATTTAAGGAGGGGATTGTGGCGACGATAAATCAGCGACTGGATTTTGAGACGGCGACGATTATTATTGA
>JAUNQQ010000048.1 GCA_030536095.1 Candidatus Saccharimonadota bacterium | reverse complement strand
GAGTGTGATATAATGGGCGAGTAATAAAGTTAATGAAACAGCCGGAGATGTTTTCCTGATGGTTATGCTCTGGCGGTGAGAAAGGAAAACTATGTCAGAAGTAAAAGTTGACATTAAAGAATTATTGAAATCGGGGGCGCATTTTGGGCATAAGACAAGCCGGTGGCATCCGAAAATGGCGCAATATATATATGAGCGGAGGAATGGAGCACATATTATTAACCTAGAAAAAACGGTGGAGGCGCTAGAGGAAAGTTTGCCGAAATTGACACAGATTGTGGCGAATGGGCGGAAGGTGATGTTTGTGGGGACGAAGAAACAGCTGAAGGATGTGATTATTTCAGCGGCGAATGAGGTGGAGATGCCGTATGTAGTGACGAGATGGGTTGGTGGGACGCTGACAAATGTTGAGACGGTGAATAAGCAGATTCGGAAGGTGAAGGATTTAGAGCGGAGAATGGAGACGGGGGAGTTAGAAAACCGTTATTCAAAGTTAGAAGTGCAGAGGTTTCAGGAGGAGATTGACCTTCTGAATGAGCGGTATGGTGGAATTAAGGAATTAGGCGAGCGGCCAGGGGCGTTGGTTGTAGTGGATGCGTTTACAGATAAGAATGCTATTAAGGAAGCAAAGACATTACATATTCCGGTGTTTGCGATTTGTGATACAAATGTTGATCCGACAAAGGTGGATTATGCGATTCCGGGAAATGATGATTCGCTAAAGGCGACAGAAACATTTTTGAAGTATTTTGTAGAGGCGATTAAGGCGGGACAGAAAGACGTAAAGCCGGCGGCGAAGAAGGCGTAGTTTTAGCTTTGTACTAGTTTCGTTGGTTTTGTGGTGGGGATGAAGATGTTTGGGGAAATTATAAAATAAAGGAGGAAATATGGCAAATAAAGTTTCAATTGAAGATATTAAGAAATTAAAAGAACTATCTGGGGCGGGATTGACAGATGCAAAACAAGCGTTAGTGGAAGCGGACGGGGACTTTGATAAGGCGCTAGAAGCAATGCGGAAGAAGGGGTTGACAAAGGCGGAAAAGCGTGGTGATCGTGAAACGCGCGAAGGGATTGTTGAAGCGTATGTACATGACGGGCGGATTGCGGCGATTATTGAGGTGAACTGTGAGACGAGTTTTGTGGCAAAGACGGATGAATTTAGGGATTTGGCACACAAATTAGCAATGCAGGTAGCGTCGATGAATCCGATGTATGTGAGCGAGGAGGAGATTCCGGAAGAAGATAGGAAAGCGAAAATGGCTGAACTAGAGGAGAACTTTAAGGGGCCAGAGAAGATGAAGGAGCAGATTCTTGGTGGGCAGATGAAGAAGGCTTTTGCTGAGAAAATTCTTTTGGAGCAGGATTATATCTTTGATGATAAGAAAAAGGTAAGCGAGTTTATTAAGGAGCAGGTGGCGAAGATGGGGGAGAATATTACGGTTAAGCAGTTTAAGAGGATTGAGTTGGGGGTAGTAGAGTAAAAGTTTTCTTGCTTTATCTTGTCTTGCCGAAATTTATTCTTTTCGGCGAAGACTTGAATTATTGTAAAAATCACAGCATTCAGTCTGGTTTTCTCTCCTCATTGACCCTCTGGGTCGCCCCGAGAAAACACAGTGAATGCTGTGATTTTTACAATATTCAAATCTGATTATATCCGCTGAAAAGAATAAATTTCGGCAAGGTGGGGATCTTCTCCGCCTGCACGGGGTGGGGACGGGGGTGCATTGGCGCATACGCCGCGGTGCTAAAAGCACCGCGGCTAGCTAAAGTTTGCCGGATTTGTGAGGGGGCGAGGGCGTGGTGGCACATACAACACCTGCGCTTTGCGCAGGCGTCTAGCTAGAATGGGGATGGAGAGATGGCGAGAGCGAAGAGGCGCATACGCGGGCGCGCAGAATGCGCGCCCGCTAGCTAAAGTGGGTCGGATAGATGACGAAAGTAAGGGGCATACGCCGACGTGCTTTGCACGTCGGCTAGCTAAAGGGAGCCAGGTGGGATAACGAGGGGAGGCGAATTGGTGGAGGGAGTGAAAAAATGAGTGAGGGAAATTATGGAAATGGGCGGAGGTGTGGTATAATGGGGGTAGTAAACAGGAGATTTGTATGTTTGATACAAAGGAAGAAGAAGTCGAGATGGGGAAAGTTTTAGAGAGATTTTTGGATGAATTGAAAAAATTGCGGACGGGGCGGGCGCATCCGGATATGTTGGCGGGATTAAAGGTGGAGGCATATGGGGAGTTTATGCCGATGAATCAGGTGGCGAATGTGACGGTAGGAGGAGCGACGATGCTCTTGGTGACGCCGTATGATCCGGGAAATATCCAGGCGATTGAGGCAGCAATTCGGAAAGACCAGAATTTAGGATTAAATCCGGCGGATGATGGAAAGGTGATTCGGGTGCCGATTCCGGCGTTGACAGAGGAAAGACGAAAAGAAATTGTAAAAATGGCCGAGGGAAAGGCGGAGGAAGCGCGGATTCAGCTTAGGAAAATTCGGGATGAGGGGCGAAAGGACTTGAAGAAGGCGGAGCTGGCGGAAGATGCGAAGAAGCGAGGCGAGAAAGAGCTTGACGAGATGGCGAAAAAGTTTTCGGAGCAAATTGAGACGGCGCTGAAGGAAAAATCGGCGGAGATAATGAAGATTTAGTATGGAAGATGAAATAACCTTACCGAAGCATCTGGGCTTTATTGTGGACGGAAACCGGCGTTGGGCGAAACTCCGGAATTTGCCGACGATGAGTGGACACATGAAGGGCCTGGCGGTTGTAGAGGAGTTGGCGGTGGATATTATAAAACGGGGGATTCCGTTTGCGTCGTTTTATATTTTTAGTAATGAAAACTGGGGGCGGAGCGAGAAAGAGGTGAACTATCTGATGGATATGACCCGAAAGAATCTTGACAGATTAGCAAAAAGATTTAAGAAAGAAAATATAAAATGTGTGCTGATGGGGCGGAAGGAGCCGATTGCGGATGATATTTGGGCGCAGATTTTGCACGCGGAGGAGATTACGAAGGACTGTACGGGTGGGACGATTGGACTGTGTTTTAATTATGGTGGGAAGCAGGAGATTGCGGATGCGATGACGAAAATTCTGGCGGAAAATCCGGGGAAAACAGAGGTGAGCGTGGAGGAAATTGAGCAGAATATTTATCATCCAGAGGTGCCGTCGTGTGATTATATTGTTAGGACATCGGGTGAGCAGAGGATTTCGGGATTTATGCTGTGGCGGGCGGCATATGCGGAATTCTGTTTCTATGAGAAGTTGTTCCCTGATTTGAAACCAGAAGATTTGGACAATATTTTGGAGGATTACGCAAGTCGTCAGAGGAGATACGGAAAGTAGCTAAGGAAGGGTATAGGAATTAGGAAAAGGAGGTAAAATGGAAACGGTAATTGGAATTATTGTGGGGCTGATTGTATTGATGTTGCTAGTGGTGGGGCATGAATTTGGGCATTATTATCAGGCAGTACATAATGGGGTAAGGGTATTGGAATTTGGGATTGGATTTCCGCCAAGAGCGAAGGCCTGGGTATTAAATCCGGAGTTTTTGAAGTGGAAAAAGAAGATGAAAAAGTGGCGGGCGGAGAAAAAGGCGGCGGGGGATGCGGATAAGGCGGAGAAAGTGGCGAAGGAATTTGCAAAGCTGATGGAGAAGAAGCCGAGGAAATGGTTGCCGCTAGCGAAGGAGGATTGGAAGAAGGATCAGAAAACGCTAGTGTTTAGTCTGAATTATTTGCCGGTGGGAGGATTTTGTCAGATGGACGGGGAGTCGGATAGTGATGAGCGGCCGGGGACATTTGGGTCGGCTAGTTTGTGGCAAAAGACGAAGATTTTGTTTGGGGGAGTGGCGATGAATTGGCTGATGGCATTTGTGATTTTGACGATTTTGGCGTGGACGGGGATGCCACATTTTATGGAAAATCAATACGGATTTTCTGGGGATGAGACGCTGGTGCCGGGAGTGGTGACGGTGGGAGAGGTGATTGAGGGGAGTCCGGCGGCGGAGGCGGGATTTCAGGAAGGGGATGAGATTTTGAGTGTGAATGGGGAGAAGGTGGTGGATGCGAATGGGCTGATTTCTTATAATACGGAGAATGCGGGGAAAGAGGTGGAATATGAGGTGAAGGGGCAGGAATGTTGGGGGAAATGTCCTGAATGTTGTGAGGAGAAAGTGGGGACAAAGAAGGTGAAATTAAATGATGAAGGGGCGGAATATCAGCTGGGGGTGACGCTAAAGCAGGAAAATCAGGCGTTATATAAATATGGTTGGTCAGCGCCGGTTGTGGGCGCGGGGACAACGGTTCAGCTGACAGCGGAAACGTTTAAGGGGTTGGGGCAGATGGTGGTGAATTTAGTGCATGGAGTAGCGCAGCAGTTTAGCGGAGATGCGGCGACGCGCGAGGCGGGGCGGGCGGAAGTGCAGGCGGCGGGTGATTCGGTGTCGGGGCCGGTGGGGATTATTGGGGTGCTGTTTCCGGCGATGACAGCGGCGGGGGCGACGAATTTAGCATTTCTTGCGGCGTTGATTTCGGTGTCGCTGGCGTGTATGAACGTTTTGCCGATACCAGCGTTGGATGGTGGGAGATGGTTTTTGATTATGTTTTATCGGTTGCGGGGGAAGAAATTGCCAAAGGAAACAGAGGAGAAGATTGTGACGCGGGCGTTTATTGTATTATTAGTTTTGATGGTGGCGGTGACGATAATGGATGTGGTGAGGCTGTTTTAGATGACGAAGAAGAAGAGGGGTGGAGTGTGGCGAGATTTGGTCTGGCCGGTGGGGCTCGTGATGTTTTCGATTTATCTGGCGTCGTTTATGATTGGGGTGGCTTTTAAGGTAATGCCTGGGGAGTGGCTGAGTAATCCGGTGGTGACGATGATTAGACAGGCATTGGTTTATGTGCTGAGTCTCGGGATAATTTTACAGTTGTCGGGAAAGAGGGGGATGAGAGATGAGACGACGCGGGAGGAAATGGGAGTAAAGGGGAGTCCGACTTGGACGGATATTGGATTGGCGCCGGTGGGGTTGATAGTTTATTATGTGATTGCGATGGTGGTGATAAAACTGTTTATGGTTTTTCCGTGGTTTCAGGCGGATGAGGCGCAGGATGTGGGGTTTTCGACGTATATCTTTGGGGTGGATCGGCTGGTGGCGTTTTTGGCGCTATGTATTGTGGCGCCGGTGATGGAAGAGCTGATTTTTCGGGGGTTTTTATATGGGAAGCTTCGGAATAATTATGGTGTCGCGGTTTCAATGTTGGTTGTTTCCCTGTTGTTTGGGTTTTTACATGGGCAGTGGAATGTGGGGGTGAATGTGGCGGTGATGAGTGCGGTTATGTGCGGAATGAGGGAGATGACAGGGACGATTTATTCGGGAATATTGCTTCATATGGGGAAGAATTTTATTGCGTTTATGCTGGTGTATGTGTTGCAGATGTGAAGACGTGTAGTTAATTGGAGGGCTAGTAAAATCATCGCCATTTAGCGACTGACTTGGATTAGTTGCAAAAACTACAACAGTCAGTCTGGTTTTCTCTCCTCATTCGCGCTTTGCGCTGCCCCGAGAAAACACAGTGACTGTTGTAGTTTTTTGCAACATCCAAATCTGGAGATGTCGCTAGAATGGCGATGATTTTACTAGCTTTTGTAGTTCTCATCCCCGTCATCGTGGGGTGGATGGGAGGGTGCTTTGGCACATACGCCGCGATACTAAAAGCACCGTGGCTAGCTAGAGTAGGCCAGATAGGCAGCGAAAGCGGAGGTGCATACGCGGGCGCGCAAATGCGCGCCCGCTAGCTAAAGTTCGCCGGATT
>JAUNQQ010000084.1 GCA_030536095.1 Candidatus Saccharimonadota bacterium | reverse complement strand
CCGTACCGGCGTCGTCGTCCCATCCCAACCTTCGCCCGTATCCATGTTATAATTGATATCACTATCCAAACTTGTTAATGCTACACTATCATCCAATGTCAACCGTAGGTTATCCGCCATCCAGCAGTTCCCATCTGCCAACTTTCTCACCCGATAAACATGGCTCTCGTTTCTCGAATCTTTCAGGCTAACTTCCGGCACATTTGTCACCGCCTGGTAATTTCCATCAGTAATACTTCCAGTATACGCTTCCGGTGTCGCTACTTCGCTACACGCCTTCGTCGTAAACTGCTGCATCGAATACTCCCCCGGATGCGCCTCCATATCTGCCCACGGAACATAGTACGAATATCCCGCTCGGAGATTATATTGCCCATAATTTCCAATCGTCACCGCCACATCATAGCTTCCCCACCGATTCATCGTCGGCTGTGCACAACTCACCTGAATCGGTCCCGTCCCCGTATTTCCTGGCACCGATAATTGCGGATCAGTACAGGTCTTCCCGCCAATCGTCACTGTCACATCATTTTCATCCTGCACCTTGCTTATCATTTCTTCGCTTCCATACAATGTTGTCGTCATTGTAATCCTCTGTTCCGATACCGGCAAGGATGAATTATCCAGCGTTTTCTGCGCATCCGGCACAACCGAAGTAATCTTCCCATCCGCCGAATCGCTCGCCTCCGCCAGCGCCGTATAAACCACCGTCCCCTCATACGTCCCGCTCACTTTCCCCGTATCCGCTTTTACTCCATAATAAATATAATAATTCTTCCCCTGTTCCGCCTTCTGATTTCCTGTCGCAATCATCACCGAATTTGCCACCGTCGGCACTGCCGCAAACTTACTGTTACTCGAAACATATTCTCCCGGCCCAGCATCCGTAATTGCCTCCGCCCCATTACTCTTCTTCCCGCCAGAAGTAATATATTCTCCATCAAATCCATATTTGGTTGGAATTGCAAATCCCCAGGTATTTACATCCAGCGCATTTGCTCCACTCGGAGTATTCGCCGTCGCGCTAAAGTAACAATTCGCCGTACTTGCCGCATTCTCACAATACTCACCGCTTCCCGTCTCTGAAGTGTTCAATAATTTCTGGCTCGTATCGCTCATTCCAAGATAAAGTTTATAAGTCGTAGAATTAGTCGTAACTTTTAGCCTATCATATTCCACCGCTATCTCACCCGCCGGCGTCCCGGTAAGTGTCATCCCCACTTTCGGATCTAGTACATCACTTTCGTTATTACCAAAAGACGCTAACGAAATAGAATACCCTTCATTGCTATATCCCAACAAAACTTCTGATGTATCCGCATTCGTCTTATCTACCGGCGTAAAAGCACTAGCGGAAACGAGTGCTACGAAGAACGCCATAAAAAATACCGCGGAATATGCCCCGGCCTTTCTAAAGATTTCTTCTATTTTTTCCTTGTCTTGCTTCGCCATTATGACACCTCCGTTTAATTATTATTTTGGGGAGTTATCACCGGCTAAGTGATAACTCCTTTTTGTCCTAAGTCTCTTCAAGAGACTGACGCGAGTTTTATCCTGTTAGCGTCATT
>JAUNQQ010000083.1 GCA_030536095.1 Candidatus Saccharimonadota bacterium | reverse complement strand
TAGTAAAGTGGCTGTGGTTATGTGATATAATTATGTAGTATGGAAAGTGATGTTATTACGCTTATACTGGAACAGGCATTTGGAATTTTTGCCCTGATCTGTACGGTTGTGAGTATGCAGCTGAAGAAGAAGCGACCGCTAATGATTATGCAGACTTCGTCCGAGGCGTTTATTGTTGCGCAATATCTGGTTAAGGGGGCGATCACTGGGTCGCTGATGGCGGTGGTGAGTTTTGTGCGTGATGTGATTTTTACAAAATATGAGACGCAGCGGGCGCCAATTTGGATTTTGCTGGTTCTATATGCAGTTATGATTGGCTTAACCGTTTTAAGCTGGGCGGGGACGATTTCGATTTTGCCGTTTGTAGGGTCGATTATTTATGCATTTGCTTTATGGTATGGCGAGGTAAAGTGGATTCGACTGGGAAATGCGTTGGGGAATACTCCATATATTATCTATACGCTGTTGACGGGAAATTATGCGCTGTTCGTGATGACAGTAATAGAGGTAGCTTCGGCGGCGATTGGATTTTTGCGGATTGATGTAATGAAGAAGACGCCGAGGCGATAGGAGGGCTGTTTCTCCTGACAATCGCGAGATAATGTGTTATAATATAGATATGAATTTTTGGAATGACTTAGTGCGGCCGTTTTTTATTTTGGCACCAATGGAAGGTGTGACCGACATCGTATTTCGGGATGTTATTGCTCATGCTTGTCCGCCTGATGTCTTTTTTACGGAATTTACCAATGTTTCCAGTTTTGCTTCTGAGAAAGGGCGAAAGAATACTTTAACTCGCCTTGTGCCGTCTAAGGATGTTCCGACCGTTGCGCAAATTTGGGGGAAGAACCTTGAGGATTATCCGATTACTGCTAGCGCGCTAGATGACCTCGGGTTTGCTGGAGTTGATATAAACATGGGGTGTCCTGATCGGCACGTAATTAAGGCGGGCGGCGGTTCGGATTTTATTCGTCATCCTGACCGTGCTGTCGAAGCTATTCGCCTGACAAAATCCGCTACCAATCTTCCGGTTTCCATAAAAACTCGACTCGGCTATACTTTTCCAGATGAATTTCGCGAATGGCTGCCGGTGATTTTAGCGGAAAAGCCTGCGGCGTTAACGGTGCATTTGCGGACAAAAAAAGAGATGTCAAAAGTTCCTGCACATTATGAATTTATCCCAGAAATTTGCGAACTGCGCAATAATATTTCGCCCGAGACAAAACTAATTATCAACGGCGATATAAAATCACGAGAAGCTGCTCAGAATCAGGAGCCTGAAGTTGATGGTTTTATGATTGGGCGGGGTGTGTTTGAAAATCCTTATTGTTTTTCTAGTCATCGACCAACCGCGAATGAGCTGCTTCGTCTTTTTCTCTATCATCTCGACTTGTTTGATCGGCGAAAAATTAAGCTCGAAGAACAAGGCGAAAAATATCCGTTCGAGCCGCTGAAGCATTTTTATAAAGTCTATATTAAGGATTTTTCTGGGGCCAATCAGCTCCGTCAGCGACTTATGTCGTGTACTAATACCGCCGAACTGCGTGATACGATTTATCAGGAATTTTCAGAGTTGAAATAAAAAT
>JAUNQQ010000082.1 GCA_030536095.1 Candidatus Saccharimonadota bacterium | reverse complement strand
GAACCTGTGACCTTACGAATGTGAATCGTACGCTCTAGCCAACTGAGCTAAATCCCCAATCTTTTAAAAATTTATGGTATAATTATAGCATATGGAAATAAATTTGCAAGAACTCGAACGAGAGAAAACTGAAATTTCAGATTTTCTAGCTAAGCCGGATGCTTTTTCAGACAAAAATTTCGCCGAAAAATCGCGCAGACTAAATGAGATTACAGAAATCTTAGAACTTCACCAAGCATTAAAACAAGCGAAAAAAAACCTGGCCGCAGCAGAAGAATTGCGCACAGATGCGGAGCTAGCAGAATTAGCGGAAAGCGACATTATAAAATATTCCGAAGAAAAAACAAAATTAGAAGCGGAGCTAACAGAAAAATTATTACCTAAGGATCCAGATGATACGAAACCAGCCATCGTTGAAATCCGCGCCGGCGCTGGCGGAGATGAGGCTTCGCTCTTTGCAGGCGAAATATACCGTATGTACTTGCATTATGCCGAGAAAAATGATCTAAAGACCGAACAAATCTCAATCAACGAAAATGAAGTCGGCGGAATAAAGGAAGTAATCTGTCGAATTTCAGGAGATGATGCTTATGGTAAAATGAAGTTTGAAGGCGGAGTCCATCGAGTCCAGCGCGTACCAGTAACCGAAAGCCAGGGACGGATTCATACCTCAACCGTAACCGTCGCAGTTTTGCCCGAAATGGAAGAAAAAGACTTGGAGATTAATCCTGACGACCTCCGTATCGATATTTATCGCAGTGGCGGACACGGTGGGCAGGGCGTAAATACTACAGACTCAGCCGTCCGAATTACACATTTACCAACAGGAATTGTTGTCGCCATGCAGGACGAACGCAGTCAGCAACAAAACCGCGTAAAAGCCATGACTATTCTTCGTGCAAGATTAGCCGAAAAAAAGAAAGAGGAAGAAATGCGCGCTGCTTCCGCCGAGCGTAAAAGTCTCATCGGCACGGGCGATAGAAGTGAAAAAATCCGCACCTATAATTTCCCTCAAGACCGCGTAACTGATCACCGTATTCATTATTCTCGATCAAATATTACCGCGGTAATGAACGGTGAAATCGAAGATATTGTCCGCGAACTAAAAAGAAGCGAGCAGGAACTAAAGAAATGAAATATGGGGAAATTGTCGGCCGGGAACTAGAATTCTACACAAAAGAACTTTTGGGCTTTTCAGATATTTCAGAGTTGCGCTTAAAAAGCGAAGAAGAAATTCCCGAAAAATATGCAAAAAAAATCATGGACACAAAACGACGACTAGAAAACGGCGAACCGCTAGCATATATTCTCGGCTGGAAAGAATTTTTTGGACGAAGGTTTAAGGTTAATCCAGATGTGCTAATCCCGCGCGCAGAGACAGAAGAGATGGTGGCGGCAGTGCTAGAAGAAATAAACCAGACCGAGCTAAAGGACGGTGAATTTATTACGGTAATCGATGTTGGTACTGGCTCAGGGGTAATCGGAGAAACAGTTGCACTTGAAGCCGCTCGCCCAGTAAATGTAATTCTGACAGACATCTCAGAAAAAGCCCTCCGTGTCGCCGAAGAAAATGCCGATAATCTCGGCGC
>JAUNQQ010000081.1 GCA_030536095.1 Candidatus Saccharimonadota bacterium | reverse complement strand
TTTTTGTCCGCCATCTCGCCGAAGATATTTACCATCTTCCCTTTTATAGCCATAAGCGTTTTCTCGGTGAAAACACCTCCGAAAATCTCGCCCGTCTCTCCCGCTATGATTTCCTAAAATCTCTCGCCAAAAAACATAATGCTATTATCTATACCGCTCACCACGCCGACGACCTTCTCGAATCCATTGCCATTAATCTCCTCCGCGGCACCTCTTATCACGGCCTTCTTCCCTTTGGCGATAGCGAGATTAAACATCCCTTTCTCACCCCCACTCTCCTTCCCGAAACTTCCGAATTATCTCATCTCCCCATTATTAAAAAATCCGATCTCTATAAATATGCCACCAAAAATCACCTCACCTTCCGCGAAGACCCCACTAATCACGAAAATAAATATCTTCGTAATTACCTCCGCCAAAAGCTCCAATTTCTCTCATCTGAGAAAAAACAAAAGCTCCTCAACCTCTATAAAAACACCCTTCTCTTAGATAAAGAAATCCATAAAAATCTCCCCCTCGCGAAAACTTTTTCCCGCGATTTCTTCCGAGAAATCCCCGAAATAGTTGCCCTTGAAATTCTCCGCGAGAACTTTAAACAATATAATCTTTCCCTTACTCGCCCCCAGCTCAAAAATCTCCTCTCCGCCATAAAGACTTATTCCCCCGAAAAATCCTTCAATCTCCCTGGTAATCGTCTCCTAAAACTCCATAAATCCACTTTTACTCTTGACATTTTTCAATAAATCGTGTATAATATAGACGTATCGTAGCATAACCAAAAAGGAGGGCGACTTGGTTTTTAAGAAGTGCACTGGTGCACATTTCAAAGGTGGGGAAACCTACTATTCCCCATTGGTCGACGCAATCGCCGACCACATCGATAGGTTTCGATACAGAATGTGGTTATATAACAACCGCAAAGAAATTCGCCATTACGGTGAATACACGGTCGCACAAGCCCAGAAAAATGGCGTATCGCCATACGAACAGTACTATGGAGGCAGCGAAGTAATCAAAATTGAGTAGTACCTTTAAAACTCCCGTTTACCGGGAGTTTTCCTTATCTAAATCCATTCTATGCTATAATTATTCCATGAAGAAATTAGTCATCATCGACGGAAAAAGCGTTTATTACCGCGGCTATTATGCCATGGGTAATCTCTCAAAATCCGATGGCACACCCACCGGCGGAGTCTATGGTTTTGCCGCCATCGCTATGGAAATCGTCAAAAATCTTCATCCTGATAAGGTCGCCGTCGCCTGGGATAAGGCCGGCACCTCAATCGCTAAGCGAAAAAAGATTTATGATGGCTATAAGGCTGGTCGGATAAAGCCACCCGAAGATTTTTATGCCCAAATCCCTGATCTACTAAAACTCATCGACGCACTCGGCTGGGAATTCCTCGAACGTGACGAATACGAAGCTGACGACATCATCGGCACTCTCGCCTACCAAGCCGACCAAGAAACTCTTCTTGCCGCCAAAAATCCTTCCTCTAAGTCCAAGGCATTTTTAGCGAAAAAGCCTATAACCTCCACCTCTTCTGAGGTATTTTTAGCGAGAAAGTTCAAGGATGCGGGAGAAGCGGAAGGGGGTCGGGCTTTATCGCCCCGC
>JAUNQQ010000047.1:1172-6353 GCA_030536095.1 Candidatus Saccharimonadota bacterium | reverse complement strand
CGCCACACGCTGCCCCCCTCTCCCACTCTCACTACCCGAACTCCGCGCCACCACGCTCTTCCTCTGTCTGCTACTCTCATTCTCAACCTCCGCAACACTCGCCGCTCCCACCGCTCGCGCAATTCTCAATCTACTCGCCTCATGATTTTTCACTCGCTCCGCCGAACCACTACTTGCCACCCCAGCACTTCGAGTCCTCGCCCTTACTGTCCGACTTACCATCCTCACCGGCGACCGATGTCGCGCCACCGTCCGTCTCTCTCTCTGCCGATTTTCCCGAATTCGCGCATCTTCCGCTATTTGCCGCTCAATTCTCGCCGTCGTCTCCGCAATTTTCTCCGCATCCCCCGCATTCTCATGAATCGCCAAAATTTGCCTCAGCGTCGCCGTCGAATGATCCAATTCATACGCCATCTCAAGATTTTCCAGCGCATTCTTCCGATTTCCCAACTTCTCCTCCGCCTTCGCTAGCGCAATATACCTCGTCGCCACATCCCCTTCCAACTGAATCGCCTGCTTTAGCGCCATCACCGCCTTCTCGTACGCCCCCGTTTCCAGATAAATCAGCCCCACATTATGCAATGAACTCGCATTATTGTCAAGCGATTCTGCAATCTCAAAACACTCAATCGCCTCGTCATATTTCCGATCCTTCGCATATAAAATCCCCAACCGGTTATACGCCGCCGCATTTTTCTCATCAAATTTCAGAATCGTGAGCAGTGCCTTCTCTGCCCGCACCGGTTTTTTCTCCCGCATCGAACTCTGTGCCACCTGCCACAACTTCTTCATCTGCACCTCAAATTTCGGATCCTTTTCCTCCGCCACTTTTTCCTTTTTAAGTGGGAACAAAAACGCCAAATACCCCGCAATTACCGCAATCGGAATCACATTAAACATATCCCTATTATATCACACCCTCACTATTTCCCCAAAACTTACAAATTCGTTCTATTCTCTAATGCCGCTGATAATGTTATCTGATCCGCATAGCTAAGATCCACCCCCAGTGGCAATCCTCTCGCCAATCTCGTAACACGAAGCTCCGGAAACTTCTCGTGCAACATCTTTTCCAGCATCAACGCCGTCGACTCCCCCTCCACGCTCGGATTTGTCGCAATAATCACCTCTATCACTTCATCCTCCAAAATCCGAGAAATCAGCTCCCGAATATGCAAATTCTCCGGCCCCACTCCATCAATCGGCGAAATCGTCCCGCCTAGTACATGATATGTTCCCCGATAATTCCGCGTCTGTTCAATCGCATAAATATCCAGCGGCTCCTCCACCACCAAAACCATCTTCCGATCTCGCCCTTCATCCAAATACAGTTTTGAAAACTCCTCACTCGCATCAATCAGCGCAAAAGTCTTTGGACACAGCTTCACATTCTCGTGTAAATCCTTAAGTGCCTCCGAAATCTGCGCCGCAATTTTTTCGTCCGACTTAAATAAATAATACGCAAATCTCTCCGCCGACTTCGCCCCCACTCCCGGCAACAACGCCAACGCATCAATCGCCGCCTGTAATGATTCTGGTAACATGAACTCATTATACCACACTTCGCCCACTCCGTATTTTCTAGACATCATAAAACTATCATACATCCAAAAATTTTAAGATTTCCACCACATCAACAGAGATTCCACACAAACTGTTGTAAGAAAAACAATAGCATCATTCACCAATCTCCATCCACCCAACAGGGAATTATTCCGCCTTTACAGCCATTCATTGTAAATCTTACAACAATTAATGCGAAAAAAAGAAAACCCCATAACAGGGTTTTCTTCTAAACAAATTACAGCTTGTGATTTTGTAAATTCCGGCCAAAGCCAAAACCATTGACCAAAACTATTTTTACGCTAATTCGACTGTCGCACCCGCCTCTTCGAGAGCTTTCTTCATCGCTTCGGCTTCGTCTTTCTTTACTTTCTCCTTTACAGTTGCTGGCGCACCATCAACCAATGCTTTTGCTTCACCAAGACCAAGTCCAGTTGCTTCTTTCACAGCCTTAATTACTGCAATTTTCTGTCCGCCCACATCTTTCAATACGACATCAAATTCAGATTTTTCTTCGGCTGGCGCACCTGCTTCTGCTGGTGCTGCTGCCACTGCCACTGCTGCCGCAGCCGGCTCAATGCCATACTCATCCTTAAGAACATTCTTAAGCTCATTGACTTCCAAAACAGTTAAACCAACCAACTGCTCTGCCAACTTTTTAATATCTGTTGCCATAATTTTCCTTTCGTTAAATTAAATTTTAACCCCCCAAACCCCCGATAATAAATTACTGATTTTTCGCGTGTTCTTCCACGCCACCCAAAATATCCGAAATTCCAGAGCCAAGCCCAGAAATCGAATCGTTTAGCGGCGACAAAAGTTGCGCCACGACCTGTGCCACCAACTCGTTCTTCGTCGGCAGCTTCGACAGCGCCTTTACTTCTTCCTCACCGAGCGCTTCACCTTCCCCTGTAAACGCCCCAGTCAGTTCTAATGCCGTATGAGTTTTTGCGAAATCTGCCAAAATCTTTGCCGGCAAAACCTCATCTTCACTCGAAACCGCATAAAGTAACTGCCCTGTCAGTCCAGTCGTATCGGTATCTTTATAAATCGCAATTTCGTTCATCGCGACCTTCACCAGCCGATTCTTCACGATCTTAATTTTTACATTATTCTCGCGCGCCATTTTTCGCAGTTCCTGCAATTCTGCCACCGTCAACCCTTGGTATTTTGCAAAAACCGTTACTTTTGCGTCATTAAGAAGCTCTGTCAAATCAGTAACCAAAGTCTGTTTTTTCTCTTTCGAGATTGTCATATTCCTCCTTTGATTATTTTCGATTATCAAACAAAATCCACAAACTGTTAATCTTCGTCACCAAAATAAGATATTCCTCGGCGACCTAATTAAGGACACCCCCAACTCTCCCGTCGCTGTCTTTGGTAACTACCCCAATTCTATCACACTTCACCCTATTTTTCAACCCTTTTCTAACTTGCTAAGTAAAAATCAGTATGCTACAATAAAGCTAACTAAACAGGATTACTCCATGGACAATAAAGAAATCTACAAAAAAACCATTAGCTTCTCCTTACGGCGATTGCTCTGGGATATTTTTTCAGTCATAATTTTCGTCATTATCGCTGGAATTGGTTTTCTCATTGCCGAACAGGCCACAAACAAAGGCCTAATTGGACTCGGAATTGGCGCAATTCTCGGTGGAATCGTAATGTATTTGATTTCCCGCTATGTTTCTTATAGTTACAAGGCCGGACAAATCGCTATGATGACTCAGGCCGTAACCGAAGGAAAACTCCCCGACGATGTTATTGCCGCCGGAAAGAAAACCGTAAAAGAACATTTCTCGACCGTAGCCGCTTATTTTGCAATTACCGGCGTGATCAAGGGAATCTTCCAGCAAATCGGACAGGGAATTACCGCCGTTGGTAAGGCAGTCGGCGGAAATAATGGCGAAACTATCGGCTCAGTCATCTCTAGCGTCATCCAAACCATAGTTGCCTATCTTTGCGACTGCTGTCTCGGTTGGGTCTTTTATCGCAAAGACGAAAAGCCCGCAAAAGCCACTCTCGAAGGTGCAGTTCTCTTCTTTAAGAATGGTAAGACCCTCCTAAAAAATCTCGGCCGCGTCTTTGGAATGGGTTTAGCCCCCTTCCTTATTATCGGCGGGGTCTTTACCGGAATCTTCTATCTAATTATGCTTAATTTCCCAGATTTCTTCGCCAACCTCAGTAGCGAAATTATCGAAGCCGCTGCTCGCGCCGAAACTACAATCCCTGATTTTATTTCTGATATAAACAGCCTTACACTCTTCTGTGCCTTTCTCGGTGGCGTCTGTATGTGGTCATTTCTTCACTCCGCCTTCGTCCGACCATTTGTCCTAGTTGGTGTTCTCCGCAATTTCATCGAGGCCGGAAAGAAAAACATCCCCAACGAATCGGATTTTGTCGAACTCGACAAAAAATCCAGCAAATTCAAAAAACTCCACAGCGAACTCTAATCCTAAAATCATTTTACAATAACAACGAAAAATCCAAAATGTATTTTGGATTTTTCTAAGCACTATCTTTCACCTAATTTACTGCGAAATGGACATGATAAACAAACCGACATATAAAAGGAGTTAATTCTAAACACAGAACAAGCCGAATAATCAAAGAGCTGAAGCTCAATAAAACGAAAGAAATTGAGCGAGAGCAAGGTGTTCTAAACACATCGCAAAGCCCAAGTGATTAAAAAATGGCTACCGAACCGAGCACCGAATAACTCTGGGCGCAGGCCCGGAGGGCCATTTTTAAACCACCCGGCACACCTGCAACCATTTAGAATACTTCGCCCTCGCTCCACCCTACAACCCCGCAACAATCTGAATCTTAATATGTCCATTTCTCTCCACCCTCTCATATACCCGAATCAACTTCTCCATCCGCTGAAGAAACGCTTTCTTCCCAGTCTTATAATACGACTTCTCCGCAATCTCAATCGCTATCCGCATCACCCGCATCACCTCCGCCCGTGGCTCCTTATGCTTTTTTCGATCCGTCATTTCTTCCACCAACCTCACTAATCCCGCTCCGCTCTCGCTTAATAATCTCCGCGCCAAAACCTTCTCCTCCTCACTTCCCTCCACCGCCATCTCTAAATAATCTCGCCGCCGCTGATAAAATATCTCCGCGCGACTCCGCACTGTCGGCAACAATTTATATGGCTCATCCGTAAAAATCACATAATGATAAAATTCTCGCGGCTCTTCCAGTGACTTCAGCAGAGCATTTTCTGCCGCCGGCGTCAATTTCTTCCCGTCCAAAATTACCAAAAATCTATCCTCTGTCAGTCGCAAATTCGTCGTCTCCATTATCGCCATAATCTCGTCCACCCCAATCCGCCCTTTCTCCGGATTTTCAGATATCTCCACCGTCGAATTCTTCGGGAAAATCGCGAGCAGCCTATGTATCGGTTTCTTCTTTAGATTTGTCGCCTCTGGCAAAAGCAGGGAACTATCCACCACAAAAACCGTAAACCCAAATTTCTTCGCTAGCTCCGGAATCTCAGAAATCTCATCAAAATTCATAACAACCTAAAACTCATATTCCAACCCATTTTTCCGCATAAACTCACGAAACTCCGCCGGCACCTCCGCCCTAAAAGTCATCCGCTCATTC
>JAUNQQ010000047.1:0-1072 GCA_030536095.1 Candidatus Saccharimonadota bacterium | reverse complement strand
CCTACAATCGGATTTCCAACATATTTCATATGAATCCGCAGCTGATGCGTCCGCCCCGTCCGCGGCTTTAGTTCTACCAGTGAATATTTCTCACTCTCCGCCACCACCCGATAATACGTCTCCGCCTCTCGCCCCTCCGCACTTACCTTAAAAGTCGTCGGTCGCGCCAAATTTCGCTTAATCGGCACCGAAATTTCTGCCTCCGGAATTTTCATCCGTCCCTCCACAATCGCAAAATATGTCTTATGAACTTTTCTCTGCTGAAACTGTCTCTGTAGATACCCCCGCGTCTCCTCATTTTTTGCAATAATCACCACTCCCGAAGTTAACCGATCCAGCCTATGTACTAAAAATCCATAATCTTCCAACGCCGGCTCCGTCAATAAACTCGCCTTGCGCATGCTTAAAAATCCTACAGGCTTATCTACCACAATCACATTCTCATTCTCAAAAATTCGCATCTCATCTACTGGCGGCACAGCTTCCATCTCCGGCAAAGCCAATTCTATCTCGTCCTCCGGCCAAATTTCTCCTGAATAATCCTTTACTACTTCACCATTCACCCGTAATTTTCCACTTAAAATCAACTTCCGAATCGCCGTCCGCGAATATTCCGGATACCGCAAAAACAGCAGCTGGTCCACTCGCACTTTTCCCGTCTCTTCCTCTGAAACCTCTTCCTTCTCACTCGGAATATCACCATTAATCTTCCGACTCAACTCCGGCTTACTAAAATGTTTTTTCATACCCCTATTCTACACTATTTCCCCCTAATTTTCCACCCCAAATCTGCCGCCGCCCGCACGAAAATAATTTCCAGTTGCAAAGTTCAAGGAAATAGTGAGAAACGGGATGGATTGGGCTTTAGCGCCTTACCCACGAGTATCGCAACTGCTGATGCTGAAATTTGCGCTAGAAATTATTTTCGTCGCCTTTTCTTTGGCCTAAAAATCATCAAAATCACCAAAACTCCAATTACAACATACAACGGATAATTATAAAATTCCAACTCTCGCTCAAGTACTACCGGCACTTCCGCCATTACTATCTCACCTCTTTTTACTACCACCTT
>JAUNQQ010000046.1 GCA_030536095.1 Candidatus Saccharimonadota bacterium | reverse complement strand
ACGAGTTCCCGAAGCTCTATGATTTTTCAATAAAATATTCGACCCTGATTAAGCATGAAGATGAGATAGAGTCAACTTGCAAATTCATGAGAGATTACCGAGAGCTAGTTCTACATGCAGACGAAGCGCTGGCTGCCTATAGACTTGCATGGGGATGCAATCTTGATTGCGACGCGAGCCGCGATGAATTAGAAGCAGTGGTACAGCTAGTGCAAGTTCTCAGGGGTAATTCCGAAACGGAGAATGCTAAGGCTGAGACTAGCTTTGAAGCAGTAGCCGAGAAAAATGTTGAGACAGATGAAACTGAAGGCTTCGAAGATGAGAATGTAAAAGCGAAGCCAGAAGTGGAGGCCGCGGTAGATGTCAAAGCTGAAACCATTGAAGTAGAGATCGAGGCTGAGGCCGAAACTGAGGTTGAGGCTGAAGTATCATCCGGAGTAGAGGTTGAGACTGAGGTCGAACCCGAATCTGAATCCGACCCTAAACCCGAAGCTGAAGCTGAAGTTAAATCCGAAGCAGAAACTACCGAAGTAAAAGTTGAGGAGATAACCGACTCAAATAAGCCAGAGGCTGAAGCTGAGTCTAATAAAAAGGCGACAAAAACTAGAATTCCAGCATCAGAGAGACGCGCCATGACCGAAACGGAGAACAAAAAACTGCAAGAGCTGGCTGAACGCGGCTATTCGCATAGACAGATTGGTCAAATGATTGGCTGTGCACGTTACTGTGTTAATAATGTCTTATCTGGCAATTCTAAAACATGGCCAATCACATGGATTGAAAAATTAAATGAACTCGATTTGGATAATTTGCCGGAGAAGCCAAACAATCATAGCCATAGTCCAAAGAAAAAGCCTCAGAACGCTGACGAGGTGCCAGAGGAGCCTGCTTAGCTAAGAAAAATATAAAGTCATCAGAAATTAAACCCGAGCAAGGTGCAAAAAGCAAAAGCCTAACGTCCGACAAACCAGTCCAGACCGGTAAGCAAAAAACGCAACGCAAGATGTCGTCTAGACTAGACGACGGTCAGAAAATAATGCTAGCTGAGGCGACAAATTTACCGCTAAGGATTCAACTGGATTGGCTAGACAATAACGGCATTAATGCTAAGAAGGTTGCGGCGCATTGTAATTGCTCGGTAGGACAAATTCAGGGACTAAAAAGCGGAAAATGGCGTGAGCCTGCTTCGTTGCGGATGGAATACAAAATCCTAGAACTAGTGGAAGTTACATATTTTTCCCTTTATCCAGAGAACAAGGGGCGGAGACCACCATCACGTCTCTCGACCTATTGCGTTCCAAAGCCAAATTTTATGCCACACCCGCCAGCAAAAGATCCGTATGATGTTATTACAATTTTGAACTATTATCGGAATATTGGATTTACACAGAGGATAGTCTGCGAAATTACAGGAATTAGTGAACGACAATTCGAGCAAGCACTGCTTGGTAATTCGAGTATAGGTTGCCGAAGGGCAATTGCTAATAGTCTCGATAGGTACCAGAACTATCTCTTCTAATTCTTCCGCCCCTATTTTTCTAGGGGCGGAGTTTTATTGCAAAAATCTTCTCAAAAATGGAGGTGCCAGCCGGAATTGAACCGGCGTACGCGGTTTTGCAGACCGCTGCGTCACCACTCCGCCATAGCACCATAAAAACATTATAGCAGATTAAGTCAAAAAATTGAAGAGTCGATTTTGGAACGGGGGTATATACCCTAATCAATCAAGGACGGACGCCAAACACTTGGATAATCGTCCTGTCCCAACAGGGTCGCAATCGTAGCGGCGACATTCGACAATCCAGCATCTTCAAAATGTTGTAAAGAATACTCATTTTTCGAATTGTCATAAAAAATACACGGAACAGGGTTAGTTGTATGTGATGTTTTTGGCATACCAGTTTCGTCAACTAATTCCTCGGCATTTCCATGATCGGCCGTGATTAGCAACATTCCGCCAGCTTTGTCAACAACATCGGCAATACGACTAAGCTGAATATCAATTGCCTCAATTGCGGCAATCGTCGGCTCAAGCTCGCCAAAATGCCCCACCATATCACCAGCGGCAAAATTCACACGAATAAACTTATAATCCTTTGACTCAATCGCCTCAATAACTTTATCGCCAGTTTCGGCGGACTTCATCCATGGGCGAGAATCAAACGGCAATGTATCTGATGGAATCTCAATATGATTCTCAAGAAGAGCCGTTTCATAACTATTACCATTAAAATAATAAGTAATATGTCCAAATTTCACTGTCTCAGCAATGGCAAGTTGCGGAATATGGCGACTACCCAAGAAAGTATTTAGGGTATCATGAATTTGGACTGGGTCAACAAGCCGATGTTCTGGAACATGAGTATCAGAATTATACTCAGTCATTCCAGCAAAATAAACATCAGGAATATAGCCGCGATCAAAATAGGGAAAATCGTGATACGTAAAAGCCTGCGCAATCTCAATCGCACGGTCAGCCCGAAAGTCATAGTAAATAAACGCATCACCATCATTAACTTTTCCAACCGGCTGGTGATTTTCAGCAATCACGAACGGTGGAACATACTGGTCCTGAATTTTTGGGTCACTCGCACGGAACATCCCTAACGCCTCAGTTGCTGAACTAAACTCATGTGACGCAGAACCGTGAACAATTGCATCCCAGCCCGCCTTCACGACCGACCAATCGTTCTCGTAACGATCCGCAACAAAAACCATGCGTCCACCACCAGAGGCAATACGGTAATCTGGATGGTCAGAGAACGAGTTGAAAAACTGCTCCAACCCAGCAATATAGCCAGTTGAAGACTGAGGAGGGGTATCACGTCCATCTAATACTAAATGAATACGAATATGCTCTATACCTTCATCATGTGCTCTTCCAATCATATTCTTCAGATGAGCAATATCACTATGTACTTTACCGTCCGAAAAAATTCCAGCAAAATGAAGTGTTTTACCATTCTGTTTTAGACGACTTATAATCTGTTTCCAAGCATCAGACTTCCAAATCGACCCATCACGAAATGCCCCGTCAATTTTTGCGATTCCTTGCTTAATAATCTGTCCTGAACCTAGAGCATTATGACCAACTTCAGAATTACCCATCGTATCCTCCGTTATTCCTACAGCTACGCCGGATGCTGCAAGCGCGAGAGTCGGGTAGTCCGTTACTGCACGATTTAGAAATTCGGTATGGGCCAACTTTACTGCGTTTCCTGAAGTTTCCTTCCGGAGACCAACTCCATCCAAAATTGCTAAAACTATCGGTCCATCGTACTCTAAATTTTTCCCACTCATAGCTCCATACTAACACAAAAAATATAAGTTTACAAGCATAAAATCCAGAAATTATTTTCGGAATTTTACTATCATCTCAGCAAAAAACAGGGACGGCCGAGAGAGATATTTTAATTTTTCGGAACGGGGAATAGAACTACGCGCAACAGAGAGTAGTTGGGATCCGCGCCAACGAAGGTGAAGTCTTTTTAATAAAATAGAGTGGCCGGGAAATTTTTGCTGAAAATAAGCGTAGCTTTGTTGCCAATTTTGCCAATTAAGACTTGAATAATTAACTGTACTCGTATCTGTACCAAAGTTATAAATATAGAGAGGCTTCTGAATGGCGACAATTTTACCCTTCGCGCAAGAAAGATAGTCAACCACAAATTTCGTATCCTCGGCAAAGTTTAGCTTTTCATCAAAATGCAAATGGTGAGATTTTATAATTTTGGCACGATAAAGCTTATTCACGGAAGAATAGAGGCGACCATCGGAAACGAATAAGCGAAGATGATAATGGCTACTCGTTTCGTGAGTTTTTTTTGGCGGAAGCGGTTTTATAAAAACATCACTAGATGAATTCTGATTCAGGCGATTATAATGAAAACCACAAACCGTCAAATCAACATCTGCTGAAAATGGAGCCAAAAGTTCTGAAAAAAAGTTATGAGAAATAAGGTCGTCAGAATCGAGGAAAGAAATAAAATCACCACGGGCATATTTTAGACCGAGATTACGCGCCGAAGAAGCGCCATGATTTTCCTGATAATAATAGTGAACGAGCGCGTCGGACTTAAGCTTTCTAATTCCTTTTTTAGCAGTTGAACCGTCATCAACAACGATAATTTCAAAATTTTTATAAGTCTGAGATTTTAGACATTCAAGAAGCTTTAAGGCAGATTCACCAGTATTAAAAACCGGAATAATCACAGAAATTAGTGGTTTCATAATGATATTATAACACAGATTTCGGTCTGGACTTTTAGGGGCGAGTGTGCTATAGTAAACACATGAAGAAGGTATATCTCACGACGGCAATCCCCTATGTAAATGGAAGACCACATCTTGGTCACGCGATGGATTATCTGCTAGCGGATGCTTATGCGAGATATGAGAAATTAAAGGGGAATGAGGTAAGATTTCAGGCTGGTACAGACGAGCATGGTAATAAGATTTCTAAGAAGGCAGAAGAAGCTGGAATTGAGATTCACGAATTTGTCGACAAGAACTCAGCGGTATTTCGTGATTTTACTAAGCAGTTAGGCACGTCGGTGACCGATTTTATCCGAACAACAGATGAAGACCATAAAAGAAGATGCAGGGAAATTTGGAAAAAGCTAGAGCCGCATATCTATAAATCAGAGTATGAAGGCTGGTATTGTGAGGGGTGTGAAAGGTTTGTAACCCAAAAGGAATTTGACACGAATAATGGAAAATGTCCTGATCATAATAAGAAATACGAGAAACTAAAAGAACAAAATTATTATCTAAAAATTGCCGATTTTAAGGACGAAATTCGAGAAAAAATCGAATCGGATAAAATGAAAATTTTGCCAGAATTTCGCAAAAATGAAGTCCTAAAATTACTTGAAGATTCGCCAGATGTGTCAATGTCAAGACCAAAGGAACATCTAAGCTGGGGAGTTGAAGTTCCAGGAGATGAGAATCAGGTGATGTATGTCTGGATTGACGCTTTAAGCAATTATATAACTGTCTTAGGCTATCCCGAAGAAGATATTGCGGATTTCTGGCCGGCAGAAGTACAGTTCGTGGGAAAAGATGTCTTAAGGTTTCATGCGATAATTTGGCCAGCAATGTTATTGGGACTAGGATTACCGTTGCCAAAGGTTCTACACTCGCATGGACATATCCTAGCAAATGGACAGAAAATGAGTAAGTCAATTGGTAATGTGGTAGACCCAATGGAGGTCTTAGAAAGATATGGGCTAACTGCCTTTAGGTATTATTTTCTAAGACATGCCGATACATTTTTGGACCACGATTTTACTTGGGACCAATATGATGATGCATATAATAATGAACTAGCGAATGATCTGGGAAATTTAGTACAGAGATTGGCGACATTATGTCAGAAACAGAATCTCGGCGGAATAAGTTTTTCGCCAAAGGTTTCCCCGATTTATGCGGAAGAAATGGATAAGTTATACTTCTCGAAGGCCTTTGATTATGCCTGGAAAAAAATCACAGAAATAAATCGAAAGATTGACGAGACAAAACCGTGGGCCTTAGCAAAAGAGAATAAGATTGACGAACTAAAAAGTTTATTGTGTGAGCTAGTTGATGATTTATTGCAGGCAAATCAGTTATTAAAACCGTTTATTCCAGAGGCGACAGAGAAAATTGAACAAATTTTTACCGCCGAAGAAATAATGAGGCCAGAAGTGCCACTCTTTCCTAAAAAGCAGCTAGAGGAAACTTAAATAATACTAAAAATATTCAAAAAGCTTTAGTAATATGATATAATTAAAATAATTAATAAGCGAGGTATAAATGGATGATAGGAATCAGGGGGTAACGGGAAATGATGTAGCGGGTAGTATGGGTGCGCAGGGAACTAGCCCAGACCCAATGTGGGGGACGACTACGCCTAATATGCCGACCGCTACAGAAACTACTACTACCGCAACATCCGCCCAGCCGGTAAGCCAGGCTTCATTTCAGCCAATAGATCAGATTTCGACGCCTCTAACGACAACAGTGGACCCAGCGCAGTCTCAGCCGATAAATCAGGTACCGGTTCAGCCAATGACGACAATGGATGCTGCTTCGCCGAGTGGAGCTAAAAAGAAGAAAACCGGAATGATTGTCGGAGTAGCCGTAGCGGTAGCTACGCTGATTGGGGGTGGAGCTTATGCATATGTCCATAATATGCCAGAGAAAGTCCAATATGATGCTGTTAATGGCTTGCTTAATGCGGATCATATCCAGATTGAGGGCGAAATAAGCGCAGTACCGGCGGATACTGAACTATCTGGCGGCATTAATTCGATAAAATTAGAACTAAAACAGGCAACCGCAAATCTAAATTACGACGTTGACGCAAGCCTAAAAGTTTCAGCTGAGACCATGGGCGATGTTTCTGTTTCTCTGGGCGGAGCATTCATTGAAGATGGGACGATTTATATTAAAGTTGGAAATTT
>JAUNQQ010000045.1:4682-6592 GCA_030536095.1 Candidatus Saccharimonadota bacterium | reverse complement strand
TCGTTTACGGGGAGGATTGCGGGATGGATTGATTTATCGGCGGCGAAATTTTTTAATAAATTTAGTATATCAAAGACGTTGTTTTCGGGGTGGATTGAGAGTGTGGCAAAGAGAGAGGGGGATGCGGAGTTTTTGGAGACAATTAAGGCGCGAAAGAAAGATGTATCAGTAGGGGAGATGAAGACGGCAGAGCGGAAGGATAAAGAGGTTGATGATGTAGACGAGGAGGGGAATCCAATAAAGCGGACTGAGACTGAGACGGTTGAAGGCCCTAAGCGGAGTGGGGCGGATTTGGTGGGTTCGATTAATGATATTGCTCAGATGTCGACTGGAGTGTTTTGTGGAGTTGCAACGATTGCAGCGACATTGACTGGAATAAAGGCGGCAATTACGGTGCAGAATGCGATTAATTTTGCACAGGCGGGAAATGAGGCGGTGCAGAAGACGAAATTTGGGGACGGAACGGAGTCGCCGACGAATACCTATGCAAATATGTTGACAACGAGAGATGAAGAAGGAAATTATCCGCTGCTAGCGCAGGGATTATTATATGTGGTTTCGGGTGGAACTCATAAAGTAGATATGGATGCGGCGACAATGAGTGCGAATGTTGAAGAATTGTATAAATCGCTTGGGACATCGATTGGAGCGGTGATTGGTTGTACGATTGCACAGGGAGTAACAGCGGCGATTTCGTTTGTGACTGGGGTTTTGACGTTCGGAACATTTTCTGTTGGAAAAGCGTTACTGGGAATGCTATCTGGCTTGGCAGTAATGGGGGTAGTTTCGGCTGTTGTGGAACGGATTGCGGCGGGGATAACGAGTGACCAATGCGTAGGAGAGACAGAGGGGTTAGAGGATGGTACGAATGGATCGCTGGCAATGGGGGCATGTTTAGCGACAGGGATGTCGGCGGAATTATCGAAGAATGCGTTACTGGGTGGATCTTCACCGGGGGATGCGGGAATGGTGGAGAAAAATGAGAATGCGCGAGCAATAGCCTTGGCATATGAGGCGGAATATGACCGGGCGAATTATAGTCCTTTTGATGTAACGAATAAGAATACCTTTTTTGGGTCGTTGGCGCGGACAGTAGCAACATCATTGTCGACTTTTGCGGGAAACGGGTCGTTGATGAGTTTGGCGAGCGGAATGTCGACAATGGCGGCGTCATCGTTTTCGGCATTAGTACCGGGGGCAAATGCGGCGATTGTGGCGGAGAATAAGATGGGCGATTGTCCGGGGTTACAGTCAGTTGGGATGCAAGGATATGCGGATGGAAGCTGTAATCCGATTGCGGTGAATGATATGGGAACGATGGGCTACGATCCGGAGGAGAATTTAGTGGAGATTGCGGAGACTTATAATGGATTTGAAAAGGACGGGGATACGGTAAAGGTTTCAGGTGGGGTTGAACAGATTGATGAGGAGAGTAACTTGGGGAAATATATAAATTATTGTGTTGATCGAGAATCGCCGTTTGGGATGGTTGATCAGACGATTCTAGATAAAGAGGCGAGCTTGACCGGGAACGATACGGCAGATACGGTGATTGGAGTATTGCCAATTATTGGTGACGCAACGGATGCGATAGTAAGCGCATTGAAGCTGGGGAGTGATGCGTTGGGGTGGGCGACAGGAGCGACGTGTGGAGCAAAGAGTGGCAGTAACGCGAGTGCGTCAACGGTTTCGGTTTCGACGACAAGTTCGGTTGACAATGATGCAGGATTGGCTCCGAGTTATCCGGTAAATATTGTGCCGTGGGATGAGATTAAGCATTATGCGCAGTATGTGACGGATGATAAGATTATGGAGACGGCGGATCCGGAGAATTATAATTCGGCGGTGATGGCATACATTGAGAAGCAGGAAGAGAAAAATCCAGTAGATAATTCGTTTGAGGGGTGGCT
>JAUNQQ010000045.1:0-4582 GCA_030536095.1 Candidatus Saccharimonadota bacterium | reverse complement strand
CTAGCTAGAGGATGCTAATTAGTATATTTTAGAGGCGTTCGCGGACGAGGGCGGAGTTGTCGACTTTATAAAGGTAGTCGTTATTAGAGGAGATGACGGCGGGAAAGTCGGGAGTGGCAGAGGTGAGGGTGCGGAGATTTGTGCCATCAAAGTCGCGGACGGTGAGACTATTATTTTCGACGGTGGCAATAAGATAGTTGTCGAGGAAGAAGATTTTGGGATTATTAACTTGGAATGAAGAGAAGGTTTTTCGTTCGGAGTCAAAAATGGAGAGTGAAGTGTCATTTTGGGCGACAATAATGCGGCCATTATTATAGCGGTATAATTTGGTGGGAGAAAAATTGAGCGTAAATGATTCGAGGGCATCCATTTTGTCAAGTGAAAAATCAGAAGTAGAGAGATTGCCGCGATAGACTGTAACGAGAGGGCCTTCGGCAATAGTGAGAAAATCTTGGTCGAGATATTTGGAGATGGCGACCTTTATTTTGGATTCGGTATTGGTTTTTAAGGGGATTGGAGTGGTTTCGCCGAGGCGATAGAGGCCGATTTCACCGGAAGTGGTGACATAGATAATGTTTTCGCCGAGATTATCGAAGGTGGCAACGTCGGAGATAAGGACGCGGGAGACTTCGCGAGTCCCAGTGGAGATTACACGGAGATTATTATTTTCAAGACCAAAAAGGGTTTCACCAGAAGAATTATAGGCGGAAAGTTTAGTCCATTTCATATCGAATTCGTCGGTGAGATTTAGACTAGATTCGGGTCGAGCGAGATTAATAAGATAATAGTCGGAGGAGATTTTTAGGGTGAGACGAGAGGCGTCATCAGACCAGGCCAGTTCGGAAATATCCCAGGATTCAGGAAGGATTTTAGCGAGATCGATCTTAGAAATGGTAGCGCTATTATTTTCGATATTGCGGAGCGACCATTCCCTGCTGTTTTTCTGGGCGTAGAGTAGGCGAGTATGACTAGGGCTGGCGGAGAATAGAGTGGGGAGTTTAGTAAAATCTTCGAGAGTTTCGGATTCGCGATTATTACGAAAGAGGCGAGGGTATTCGACCTGCGTTAGAATCCCGGGGGAAATTTCAATCTGTTTTTCCCAGGAATCATAGCCGTCGCGGGTGAGTTTTACGGTATGAGTACCGGCTTCGAGCATACGAGAGGTGTTAGTGCGATAAAAAATTTCCTCTCCGTCAATAGTAATAGTTGCGCCGGTTGGGAGAGAGTTAATTTGGAGAAGGCCGGACTGGTCGATTGAGCCGTTTAGGGAGAAATTATAGCCCATGGCGACAAAGGTAAGGATTATAACTAGAAGACAACCGGCGATAACCATAAAAATCTCGGTAATAATGACGCGGATAGTATGGGAACGTTTTTTTGATTCTGGATCCATAGGTTAATTATAGCATAAGTTAGATTATTTCTGACTATTTTTCTGGATAGCAATGCCGTAGATTTCTTCGAAGCGACTGAGGGTGTAATTTATGTCGTGTTTTTTGGCGATATTAATTGAGCCTTCGCTATATTTCTTCTGTAATTCCCCGTCCCGCAGGATTTTTATCATTGCTGTGGCGATGCCGTTAGTGTCTTTTGGTTGGCATAAAATTCCGTTTTTTCCGGTCTGACAAACTTCTTTTACGGCGCCAGCGTCGACGGCGACGAGAGGTAGGCCGGTTGCGGCGGCTTCAATTAGGACGATTCCCTGGGTTTCGGTTTCGCTGGCGGTGGCGAATAAATTTCCGGTGCGGTATAATTCATTTAAATCTGGGGGCATTATTCGGCCGAGGAATTTTATGTTTTTAGAAAGTTCTTGTCGGACGACTTGTTCTTCTAGTTTTGCGCGGGCAATGCCGTCGCCAATGATGAGAAGTTCGGCTTCGGGTAATTTTTTAACTACTTCGGCAAACGCCTTAATTAGAACGTCGATGCTTTTTTCGGGATCTACGCGACCAACATTAACTATTCGCGGGCGTTTTGGGTCTAGGTCGTATTTTGCGAAGATTTTAGGATTGACTTTTTTAGGATAAAACTGAGACAAGTCAACGCCATTGCTGAGTGGTTCGACGGTTACCTGAAATCGTTTTCGATTTTTAGGAATTAAATCTTCGATAGCCATTTCGGTTGGCATAGTGGCATATTCGCTGTGTTTTAGAAAACTATTCATATATGCGCGCAAGACGGTATCAACGGGTCTTTTAACTGGCTTTAGGAATTTAAATTGACCGGTAATATTATCTGGATAGGCGTGGCTAGTTGACACGAGTGGGATATTATGTCGGCGAGCATAAGTGACGATGGCGAGAGCGATGGTCTCGGCGGTTTGGAGATGAATTACATCTGGTTGAAATTCTTCTAATTTTTGGCGAATTTCCAGATAGGGATTAATTGAGGCCCAGATGCCGTGTTTATAGGCGAGGCGGGGAATTTCTACGCCGAGAAGATTTTTCTTATCAGGAACTTCGTTAATCTGGTCCGGATAAAACGGGAAGCGTAGAGACGTTAGATAGGCGGTGGTGAGATTTTTTAGTTCAGAATTATCATCGTATCTTTTGCCATTAAAACTAGGAGAGAAAACTAGGACTTCATGTCCGCGGCGAGCAAGTCCAAGGGCTAGATTGTGCGCAAAAACCGCCACGCCATTTGTCATTGGGTAGTAAATATCGCTTGCTATTACGATTCTCATTATCGACATTATACTAAATTTCTCTAGGTTTTTCAATATTTAGGTGAGAAATCTATCGTCGAGAAAATTGAGAATATTATCGGAATTCTTTTTACGTGTGGGAGGAGTTGAGGTGAGAATGAAGAGTTTTTCCTTAGCGCGAGTAATGGCAACATAGAAAAGAAGATAAGCGTCGAGTCTTCGGGTGGCTTCGGTTTCACCAAAGATTTCATAGAGATTACCATCGTGGTCGGGGGCGGGAAATTTATCGTCGTCAATTTCAAGTAAAATAACAATATCGGATTCTAGACCTTTGCTTTTATGGATAGTGGAGAAGGTGAGATTATCAGTTTCGAGTTTTTGCTTTTTCATATTATGGCGAACGAGCTGAGCAAATTTTTCGAGTGACCAGTTTTTGTAGCTGAGCATATTGTTACGGCTGAGGATTTTGATGGATTTATTAGGATTGCGGACGGCGATGAGGAGGGTATCATAGAGAAGTTGGCGGATGCCGAGAGGGATGTTGATTTGTTCGGAAATACTGAGCGGAGTTTTTCTGATGTCCATGATTTTTATTTCGGTGCGAGATTTTTGGCCGGACTTACAGCCCTGAAAATCGTGGAGAGAATTAGCCATAAAGTAATTAGCGTTTTCGACGATGTGTTTTCCGCTACGATAATTAGTGGGGATGAAAAGTTTTATATTATCTTCGGGAAAATAGGTGGAGAAATTTTGGAAATATTTTACATCTGAGCCGGCGAAACGATTAATTGCCTGCCAGTCATCACCGACGGCGAGAAGATGCGAGTCTGGGCAATTTTCGCGGAGAGCAAGAATGAGATTGAGAAAAAGGAGGGAGAAATCCTGATATTCGTCGATAAAAATATAGCGGAAATTTTTGGTTTCGGCGAGAGGTGAATTAGCAGTAGTGGTTTCAGAGTTAGCATTAGAACTTTTGGCGTTTTGCGTGAGTTTTTTAGTGGCAAAAGCAATCATCTGATTATAATTCATTAGACCGAGTTCATTCATCTTGGTGTGATAAGCGTTAAGAATATTAAAGTTGCGTTCGAGTTCGCGACGATGAGCGGAGGGCGCGAGGGCGGAGATTTTTTGCTTAAGTTCGGTGTAGTCATCAAAGAACAGTTGCTCGGAACGAGTAATAAACTGCTCAAGACGAGAAAGTTCGCGGAGAAGTTCGCGCTGTTCCCTGTTGGTTTGCTGGTTTTTATGGAGGAAAAGGGCAAGAGTATTTTTTAGATAATTTTCAGTGCGAGTTGTTTCGGCGAGTTGGTAAGGTTCATCTTTTAGGAGATGGTGAGCAAAAGCATGAAAAGTGGTGGCGGGATTTATATCGGGTGGGAGAATGGGATTTCCCTGATATTGGACGAGATGGAGACGTTCATTTAGTTCGGCGCGGGCTTTGCGATTAAAAGCGAAAATGATAATTTCTTCGGGATTAACTTTTTCGTGAGCGAGGAGATAGATACATTTTGCCACGACGGTGCGGGTCTTTCCGGAGCCGGCGCGAGCAGTAACAAGAGTATTTTTATGATTATCAAGGACGATTTTGGCCTGATGTGAATCGAGAGAATATGGTTTGTTGTCGGAGGTGATATTATCGAGAAACCAGCGCTGGATAAATCTTGGTTTTTGGAGCATAGGGTGATTATAGCATATTAACAGGGGAAATACCAAAATGTTTTCTGAGGCGCATTATTTTTTGGTGGCGAGATGCCAGTGGGGACCGTAGGGACATTTATAAGCGGTGAGATTTTTAGAGCCGTGATCATAGGCGGCAACGCTGGCGGCGATGAGGGCTTCATCTTCGGAATCATAGCAGATTTTCTGGTGGTCATTTACCCAGCAGAGCTTTGGAGTATATTCGCGGAAAGTTGTCATTTTTATATTATAACATAATTT
>JAUNQQ010000044.1:4452-6635 GCA_030536095.1 Candidatus Saccharimonadota bacterium | reverse complement strand
TTTATCTACAGAAGTTGCCTTTTTCTTCATAATTCCTCCTTTTAAATGATTGTATATTAGCGCCAAGAAGCGACGCTATATTTAGCTAAAGACGCAATGAAGTAAATTCATCATAACAAAGATTTTAACTTTTGTAAAGTCTTGAATTTTTTGATTTTTATTGGCTAGTTTTCTTGTTAAGAGCGAGATAACCAACAAAACAGATTGCGAAGACGCCTAGTGTTGCCAAGAGGATTTTTATACTATCAGAGACGAACGGAGTAGCTAGACTTCCAGTCGTTGCAACTACTGAATTGATAGTCGTAGTATCCGCGACAGTAGAATTAACGCCTAGTGGTTTCGCATAAGATTCTTCCGTGTCTGAAGAAGGAGTTTTATCATCATCAGAAATAGCAACTACTTCTGGGGTTACCCTTGTTGCGAGAGTAACGGTGTTTGTGAACTTAGAGGCGGTGCCACCTTTATCCGTTACTAGAATTGCAAAGTTATCTGAGATTTCATCACTACCGCTGGAGGAGACTTTATACCTAAAATAGACGCGATTTTCTCCGCTATTAATCGGGGGAACTTTTACGACGGAGGATAATTTAAAACCGTCAGTTGAATTTGCTGGGCTAGAAATGGGGATTTTTTTCCATGAATCATTATCGCTGATATCATAGGAATATTCAATTGCATTTCCGCCAAAATTAACAAAGCCACTATAGTTCCCTGTTTCGAGATACGAGGCCAGGTGGGTTATTTGGATTGTGCTATCGGTTAGATTTGCAACTGATGAGGTGTACTGAATAAAGTCACTAGTCAAAGCTTTTCCCTCTAGGGAGAGTTTAGCTAGCTTATCGTTAGTAGTAAAACTCCAACTCGCAGGCGTTCCATCTCGCGCAACTAAGACTGCGTCATCAATAGACTGATTAAGATCTTTAATTATTACATCCGACAAAATTGCAAAGCCACAAAATGCTGCTAAAAGAAGAATAAAAATTATGTTTCGAAAGCCAGAAGATTTGGTTTTTGTCATTTGTTTTCCTTGTTATGTTTTTATTTTAGTTCATAAAACATCAAAAGTCAACTTGTTTCTATTTTTAAGATGATTATGCTTGCGAATAGGGTAGGAGTATTTTTTATAAGTTGACAAAAGTGTAGTTAGAAAAAATCTATGACGCTTATGCTTGCAAAAAGTTTTTCAATTTGCTAGTATTGGCTCATGGATGAGTTTAAGCGCAGGATTTGCGCAGTTGGGCTTTCCATTGGACTTATGTCCACGCAACTTCCAATAGCTTTTGCGACTGGTTCCCCATTGTCAGAAAGTGAGGCTATTACAGAAACTTCTAGTATTTCGGAGGAGAGAACGGAAGACCTGGAAGATTCAAACTTGTCAGATGAGGAAGATGAGAGTTCCGAGAATGACAGTGAATTACCGATATTATATTTTAAGGCGATAAATCCCGGCTATACTGATAATGTTGGCGAGATGATAGAGATTCGAAAGAATACCAATGAGTCAGTCTCGCTTAGTGGTGTAGTACTAAGATATTCAAATAGCTCTGGGGTCACTTCAGATTTAGTTGAATTTCTTGATGGAGCAAGATTGGATGGTGATAGCCTGGTCTTAAGATATAAATCTGCAGCCGATGTAGATGAAAAAGATCCGTTAAAAAATGCAAATCTTGTCTATAGTAAAACCCTAGCAAAAAGTGCAGGGTTAGAATTGGTTGTTAGAGATGGCAAAAAAGAGAAGGCTTTAGACAGTATTTGTTGGACTGGAAAGGCCGGCTGCTATGATAACTTTTCAAAAAATCCGGATACTACATTAGTTTTTAACGACGAAAGAAGGGTGTTTTTGTTTCAAGATGACTATAAGCCAGAGTTTAGTAATGATGCGCTTTTTACACCAACTATAATTGGCGAGGAGGGTATAGATGAAGATTCTAATGGTGGAAGCGAGCTGATGCCACAGCGTCTTGATGTGGAATTTTCAGAGATCCTGTCCTATTATGAGGATGAGGCTGCGGAACAATTCATTGAATTATATAATTCTACAGATGAAGATATTTCTCTTGATGGGTGCAAAATACGATATAAAAAGAAAGATTATCCTCTGTCTGGGATAATATCGGCTGGTGGATATTATGTCTATCGACCAACGGATTTTCATCTTACAAAAAATCCAAATACCGAAAATA
>JAUNQQ010000044.1:0-4352 GCA_030536095.1 Candidatus Saccharimonadota bacterium | reverse complement strand
GAAGAATGTCCAGAGGGAAAATATCGCAATCCGCTAACGGGAAGATGCAAGTCATACGAAACAGCAAAGACGACGACTTGTCCAGAAGGTAAGTATAAAAATCCATTGACGGGGAGATGTAAATCGTATGAGACTAATGTACCAACGGCTACGCCCTGCAAGGAGGGATACGAGAGAAATCCGGAAACAAATCGATGCCGGAAGATAAAGACTAATAGCGGAGCAGATTATTCGACTATACCAATTACTGGGACAGAAGAAAAATCTTCCTTTATAGCAAAATGGGCGCTGATGGCACTGGGTGGTGGAGCTGGTGGATATACGGTCTTTCAGTATCGAAAAGACATTTGGTATAAAATCAGAGAAATATTAACAAAGACTAGGGGAGGGTGAGACGTAAATAATATTACTCAATATGTGAGATGGCAAAAAGCGGAGAATGAGAATAACTAGTCAGAAACATCAACATCGAGCGTAATGTTAATCTTGTACTTCGGAAATTTGTCCTGAATTTGACTGAGAATATCCTGGTAGATTTCTTCGCGATTTGGCTTTTTGAAATCGATAATAATATCAAAAGTAATAGTATTTTCGGCTTTATCAAGATAAAACCCGTGCATCTCTAGAATTCCATCATGAGAAAAGACGATTTTAGTAATATCCGATTTTATCTTCATAATATTTTTGTCTTGAGTATTAGCAGAATAAACACCGATAGTATGCAATAATACGCCATACTTATCTAGAATATTTTTTGTAATTCGACGAGAGATTCTATCGACATCAACGACCGATAGCGTATCTGGCAATTCAATATGAACGGAGCCGAGGTAACGGTCTGGGCCGTAGTCGTGAAGATCCAAGTCAAAAGCGCCATGAACATCTTTTTCCTTAATGATTTCCCGCTTTATTTTCTGAGCAAGATTACCTTCAACTCTAGTGCCAAGCATATTATCAACTGATTCTTTCACTAAATCAATACCAGCCTTAATGATAAAAATTGAAATCATAGCGCCAACATAAGCTTCAAGACTAATACTGAACACTAGATAGATAATGGCGGAGATTAGGACAGAGGTTGAGAGAATTGCATCGTTAAGAGCGTCAGTTCCGCTGGCGACAAGAGAGTCGGAGTTTACAATCTTTCCTTTCTTTTTGACATAAATGCCGAGGGCGAATTTTACAATGATACCGGCGCTCAAAATTATAATTGTAACTGGGGAGTAGTCGACCGGTTCGGGATGAATTATTTTATTAACTGATTCGATAAGTGCGGTAAGTCCGGCATAGAGAACGATTGCCGAGACGAGTAGCGAGGTAATATATTCGATTCGGCCGTGGCCGTGGGGATGATTGCGATCTGGGGCTTTGTTAGCTAATTTTGTACCAATGATGGTAATGATACCAGAGAGTGCATCACTGAGATTATTCACTGCATCAGAGATAATTGCAATGGAATTTGAGATTAGGCCAATCGTCGTTTTAAAACCTACGAGGACGAGATTTGAGACGATACTGATAATACTAGTTCTAATAATAACTTTTTCGCGATGATTTTTCATAGATATTCTACAGATTATTATATCATATCTTGATAATATCAGTAGATTATTGTATAATAGTGGAATTAGGAGATTAATTTAAGATGATTAAGGTTATTGCGGGCGGGAAAAAGACGCCGTGGGTAGTGGAAATAGTTGAAGAATATCAGAAGCGAATGAAGAAGCCGTATAAGATTGAGTGGCAATTTTTGGCGGAAGAAAAACTATTGAAAAAGTTGGAGAATTGGGAATTTGACAAAAACAAGGAGTATGTTGTTATTTGTGATGAGCGGGGTGAGATTTTGAGTTCGCCGGATTTTTCGCGAAAGATTACTGGGGTGGTGGAAAATGGGCGGGACGTAATAATTCTAATTGGTGGAGCCTTTGGATTTCCGTCAGAAATACGAGGGAAGGCTGATTTTCTCTGGAGCTTTTCAAAATTAGTTTTTCCACACAGGCTAGCACAAGCGATTGTAGCGGAGCAAGTTTATCGAGCGCAGGAAATTGCACTAGGACGACCATATCATCATGAATGATATTTTCCCTAGAAATGCTCTTGTATAATCTGTAGTTTCGGGCTAAAATTAAGGTATGACTTTTAATGAATTAGAGGAAATCCGCAAGAATTATGCGAAAAAACAGCGAAAAATTTCGCTAATTATAGTTGTGGCAGTGATAGCGGTGACAGCAATAGCGGTGATGGTAGCTGGTGATTTTTCGGTGGGCGTGACGGCACTGATTTTAGGAATAGTAGTGGGACTAATAGTGGAAACATTTGCGACAGTAAAAGATGCTAAAGTTTATCGGAAAGCGTATAAATCTTATTTTGTTGAAACAACAATGAGGAAATATTTTACGGATTTGAATTATAGTCATGAAAGAGGAATGCCGCGAGCAATTTTGACGGCGACAGGTATGATTAATACGGGCGATAATTATTATTCGAATGATTTTACAATGGGAAAATATCGTGGCACAACTTTTCTTCAGGCAGATGTTAAAATTGAAGATGAATATACCGATTCAGATGGTGATCGCCATACGGTAACGCTGTTTAGTGGGCGATGGATGGCTTTTGAATTTCCGAAAAAGTTTAATTTTCGGATTATGATTAAGGGGAAGCGAGGCGGAAATATTCTGATGAAAAAGAAGCGCGATGGAGAAAAGCGACGAAAGTATGAGAGAATCGAGGTGGAGTCGGGTGAGTTTAATAAACTGTTTAAGCTTTACGCAGAAGATGGGTTTGAGACTTTTTATCTATTAGATCCAGTGTTTATTCGAAATATAACAGAGTTAGGCGAGGAGAGTCAGGGGAGAATTTTATTGTGTTTTGTCGATAATTGGCTACATATCGGAATCAATAACTACGAAGATTCATTTGAGCCGCCACGAAAAATTTCGCGGGCATTAGATGAGCAAGTGGAATTCCAGAAAGTAGAGAGAGAAGTCAAGACGGTTACAAAATTTGTGGATCGTCTAAAATTGGAGACAAAAATATGGGAAAACGACTCAGACTTAGGAACCAACGCCTTAGGGGAAACCAATCCAGGAATTAGCGCGGCGGGAATTATTGCGGGCTAGGATTTTATAGCCGAAGTATTTAGAGTAATTGTCTGGTAAGGGATTTCGATTTTGGCGTCACGGAAAGCATTAGCGATTTCCTTTCGGATTTCGGGGCAAGATTCCTGATGCATCCGTTCACGCGGATGAGAGCTAAAACGAATACACCACATTTCGGCGGAATCAGCAAAGTCAGTAATACCGTGGATTGTAATATCTCCCTTTATATTGCGCAATAATTCGTCGCCTGATTTTATACGTTGTTCGAGATTTTGTTTAACTTTTTCAAGGGCGGAGTTGATTTTTTCGTGGTCACTACCGTAGGGAACACCAACTTTTACTTCAGCGAGGATTTTTTCGTTGCTGTAATTTATAACAGTAGAAAAAGTACTGTTTGAGAAAATCTTAACTTCGCCGTAAAAATTCTGAACCTTCGTGGTCTTTAGTCCAAGAAAGATGACTTTTCCACAAAATCCGTCAATCTCGATAATATCGCCGACAGCATATTGATCTTCGGTGATAATAGAAAAACCGGCGATGATGTCTTTAGCTAAATCCTGAAACGCGAGACCGATAATTGCGGTCATAATACCGAGACCGGCCACCAAAGAAGAAACATTGACACCCCACATACTGAGGACAGCAAGGATAATAATTGCTATGAGAATATATTTTATTAGATTTGTCAACATGATACGAATCGTATCGACGCGTTGACGGCGACTAATACGGAGCTGGCGCTTTGGATTATCAAAAATTTTAATTAGAATACGGCGAATAAAAAAGTAGAGAATTACACCGATGGCGATTAGAATAAGGGGAAAGACGATATTTTGCCAGCTAAAATTGTTGAAAAAATCCATATTAGGAATATAGCATAGAACAGAGAAAAAGTAAATATAGCTCGGATGAATTTTCAACAAAAAATCCCCTTAAAGGGGACTTTTTGTCAGACTAGCAATTAGCGTTACCTAAGCTAATTTTTTGCGGCTAGCAATGTAGTAACCAGCTGAAGTTACAATCGAACCAATTCCAAGAATTGAACCAACTGTTTCAGCAGGACCTGTTGTCGGAACCTCTTCCTTATAAACCGGAGCTTCAGTCTTTGTCTTCACGGTCTTTACCGTCTTCGCCTCAGGAGTCGAAGTTGGAATAGTCGTGGGGACTGGAGTTGCGGTCGGAGCTGGCGTACTCGTCGGAGTGGCCGTTGGCGTAGGTGTGCTCGTTGGGGTAGGCGTTGCTGTCGGGGTC
>JAUNQQ010000043.1 GCA_030536095.1 Candidatus Saccharimonadota bacterium | reverse complement strand
TTATATTGGGATTTTTCGCGGGAGAAGATTTTAGAAAGATGGGAATCGATAGCAGTTTTGTAAGAGTCATACATAAGGGTATTATAGCATACGACAGGGGAGAAGAAAAGTAAAAATAATTTCTTGACGCGAAAAAGCTTATGCTCTATAATGGTAATATGGGTCTATTACATGGCGTGGGCGAATTCTTCGCACTGGATATTGGAACGAATGCAATGAGGTTGGTGCAGTTGAATGGCGACCGGAAGCGTGGTTGGCAGTTGATGAAGTATGCCTTTGTGGAAATTGACCAGAAAGTGATGTTGGATGATTCGGAAGCTGGGATGAAGAAGAAGGGCGATGTAATTAAGGATGCGATTGCACAGGCGGGAATTAAGACAAAGAAGGTGGCGTTGGGGATGCCAGCAGGGAGGACATTTACGGCGATTGTAGAAGTGCCGATGGCGGATAAGAAGACGGTAGAAAATTCGGTGAAATATCAGGCGGATCAGTATGTGCCGATGCCGATTGATGAGGCGGAATTTGATTCGGTGGTTTTGGGGGAAAGCCCGAACGATCCGACGAAAGTGGAAGTGTTAATTTCGTCGACGGCAAAGAAGTATGCGGAAGACCGAATGTCGATGTTGGAGGAGATTGGGCTAGATGTAATTGCGCAGGAACCGGAGCCGATTGCGATGGCGCGGGCGTTAGTGCCGGCGGGAGTGAAGGAAGCGCAGATGCTGATTGACCTTGGGGAGAGGTCAACGGATCTTGTGGTGATGTATCAGGGGGTGCCGAGGCTGGTGCGGACAATTCCGGGTGGATTAGCTGTCTTAGTGAAGGCAGTGACTTCGATTTTGTCAGTAAGAGAAGATCAGGCGAGAAGATTTATTCTTAAGTTTGGATTGGCGCAGGACAAACTGGAGGGGCAGGTGTATCGGGCGATGGAGGCACCGCTGGGGAATTTTGCAACAGAGCTGACAAAGTCGGTGAGGTTTTTCCAATCGAGGTATCAGATGGCGCCAGTAGAGAAGATTGTTTTGTCGGGATTTGCGGGAGTGATTCCGTTTATTGCAGAGTTTATGGAGGCACAGACAAATGTTCCGACGGTACAGGGGAATCCGTGGCAGATGGTGCAGATGAGTGCGCAGCAGCGGCAGGCGCTGGCAGAAGTAGCGAGCGAATTTTCAGTAGCGGTGGGACTGGCGGAAAGGGGAAATAACGGATGAATTATCTATACGTAGGAATTTTTGGGATGGAGGTGAGAAATGGATAATCAAGGTTTACAGAATGGCCAAACGGGGGGAGCGATGCCGGCGATGAACGCGGCAGCTCCGGGGATGCCGCCGGTGGTGAATAATGGAGCGCCAATGCCGGAGATGGGAATGGTGTTGCCGACGGCGCCAGCGCCACAGGTGGATGGAGCGATGATGCCGGAAATGGGTGGGGGAGCGGGGGCGATATTGGGTGGTGTGCCGATGGCGGGAGCGCCAGAGGTGCCAGTGGTTACGACACCAGAAACACCAACGGTGGGGGCGCCAGAAGTACCGATGATGGGGGCGGCGCCGACGCCTGAGGTGTCGGCGACTCCTGAGTTGAATACGAGTGCGCCAGCGGAGACGCCGATGGCGGGAGCGGTGGCAGATGTGCCGATGGCGGGGGCGCCAGAAACAGCGATGGCGGGGACGCCAGGAGTGCCAATGATGGGAATGACGCAGGAAGAAGGAGTGGGAATGACGGCGGCGGAAGCGCAGGCGAATATGCAAGAAGTGAATCAGATGGCGCCGACACCGTCGATGATTGAGAGTGCGAATGCGCCGGTACAAGTGAAAACGGAAAAGAAGAAGGGGGTGTTGGGCGAGCTATTTAAGAAGAAGGAGAAGAAGCAGGATACGGGCGCGGCTGCGGTTGCTTCGGAAGCGGAAGGAGCTTTGGGGGTGGAGGGGGCGCCGGCAAAGGCAGGGAAGCAGAGTTTTTCGGAATGGTTTAAGAATGCGAGCTTTAGCGACTTATTAAAGCCGCGAGCGCCGAAGAATGTTTCGGGAGTGGCGGAAGATTTTGAAATTAATTTAATTCCAAGTATTAAGTCGGAAGCATTGGCGGCGATTCGGTCGAGGAATATGATTTTGTTTGTTTGTATCGTGATTGTGGCGGGACTGGGGGGATTAGTGGCGATACTCGGGAGTATTCATGGAGCGAAGAGCATTCAGATGAGTAGTCAAGATGATAAGCTAGATGCGTTGTCGAAGAAGATAAATAGTTTTGATGGGCTGGAGGAATATTTGACAATTCAGGATCAGTTGGGTGCGATTGCGTCAATTAATGAAAAACGGCAAGTGCTGTCGCGGGTGTTTCCGTTTATTGCGGCGATTCAGCCGGAAGCACCAGATTCGGTGACGATTTCGAAGATGGCGATTAATATGGAAACGGATACAGTATCCTTTGATGGTCAGGCGTCGGCGGGGGTTGCACCGTTTATTAACTTCCGAGTATTGGAGGCGTTTAAGAAATCGACTGAGGAAATGAAATATGATTATGGGAATTATGTAGATAAGGATGGTAACGAGATTCCGGCACGGTGTATGGTGGAGAATGGGACAAATGGAAATACGCTAGTGGAAAATGGTTCGACATATGCGTATTGGATGGTGACAAAGGATGAATGTGATGAAAAATGGAGAAGTCGAAGTGCGGATGTGGCGGCGTTAGAAGAGGATATTATGATTGAGGAAGCGGAGAAGAAGAATGGCGAGTCGGGCGATTCAAGAAGTAAGGAAGAGAGATTTAAGGAGATTTATGATGAATATGATGAGGAGATTACAAAGAACTGGTATGATGAGTGGTTAAGGGGAGTTGGGCTAACGAGATATACGGATAGTAATTTGTCGGAACAGCAGATTGCGAGTAGGGAAGCGAGTTGGGGAGCGTATTATGATGGGCTTGATGATGAGGGGAAGTGGATGGCGGATAAGATGGTGAATGAGAATAAGGTGCGAAAGCAGGATGTGTATTTTGAGAAGGTTTATCGAACGCCGCAATTTTCGGAATGGTCGAAGGAAAATTCTGATGGAGAGAGTTATATGACACTGTCGGGTGAGATTTCGGGAATTCCGCATTTTGAGAGTCAGTGTAATAGGTATTCGGGAATGGAAGTGGAAAATAATAAGGTTATGTGGACGACGGAAAATGAGTGCTTGTTGATTGATGGAGAAATGGAAATTTCAAATCCGTCGGATGGGATGGATACTGCGACGGGGCGATCAGTATTGAAGTTTTCAGCGTCGTTTGTGCTGAATAAAGAGCCGATGAACTTTAATAATAAGCACGTGATGGCGATTGCGCCGAATGGGAAGAATGTGACGGATTCGTATATTCAGATTGAAGGAATGTTTGGACGAGAGGCGGAAGATTGTGATTCGTCGAATGTAGTTTGTACAAATACTTCGCAAAATACGAATGGAGGAAATAATGGCGAGTAAAGGTAAAAAAGTTGATAATCAGACAGAGATGGGGAAGAGGCATCTGAAGATTTCGAAGGTGCAGCAACAGAATTTAGTGATTGTGTTAATTACATCACTACTTATTGGGGTTTCGGTGGTTTTAGTGGGGTATTTTGTGAAGTATATTCAATTTGATGATAAGGTGATTGATGCAAAGGAGGCGGCGCTGAGGGATTACACAAAGACGGTGGCGAATATTGGAGTTTGTAAGAAGCCGGCGGGAAGTGTTTACACGGATGAGGAATTGAAGAGTTGTAATCCGAATGCGCTGGATAGTACGAACTTACCGGGGAGCCTTAGGTATAATGTGATGGTAGGGATGGCACAGAATACTGACCTCGAGAGCGTGGCGCGAGATAGTGATGGGGTGTGTTATGATTCGGACGGACTAAAGATTAATTTTCGGGCATTATATGATATGGAGGATAATGAGGAGAAGCGGAATTATTATTTTGGGATGATGAAGATGTGTTCGAGTCTAAGGGTGATTCCGGATGCGCTGCCACCACTGGCGAATCCGTATGCGCTGGCGTCGAGCGTGAATTATATCTTTAATTTGTCGAATTGGCAGTTTGGGAGTTTGACACCGGGTGAGCCGACCGAGGGTGGGTCGGATGGATTGGGGACGATGTCGGCAAACTTTAGTATTGAGGGTGATATACAGAATACGATGAATTTATTGTCTAATCTAGAGAGGTCGATTCGGACTTTTGAGATGACGAATGCGTCGATTGAGTGGGGTGGAGAAAATGATTTGAAATTTTCAACGACTGCGAATGCGTATTTTCTGACAGCGCCAGGAATAAAAGAGGGAACTAAGACGATAAAGGCGAATAAATAATGAGGAGAAGGTATGAAACAGAGTGATAAAATCGCGATTATCTTAATCGGAATGGTCGGAATTGGTGTTTCGTGGGTTGGAGTAAATCAGTTATTAGGAAATCCGGATGACGCAAGCGTGAGTTTTAAGACGATTGAGGTGATTGATGCGGACTTAGATATTCCGGATCCGGATGTGTTTAATAAAGATGCGATTAATCCGACGGTAGAAGTTTATATTGGAAGCTGTGAGGATGCAGATGGAGACGGAGTACTGAGTCAGGCAGAAAGGGCGGCGTGTGGCCAGGCGAAGACTGATGATGACGAGGATGATTCTGGTAATAATCCAACACCAGTACCAACGGGAGCACCGGTACCGACTTTAGCACCGACGATTTCGCCAGTGCCGTCTGGGACGCCAGAACCGACAGGGACACCAGGGCCAACGGAAGCACTGGTACCGACTGATGAACCAGAACCGACTGATGAGCCTGTACCTGAGGAGTAGAAAGGAGGCGGAATGGGACTTTTAACGAAGGAATCGCAGGAGAAAGTTGTTGATTTATTGGTGACGGAGGGATTGGTGTCGACAGCGAAGGTGCGAGAGGCGCAGGAGGAGGCGATGAAGACGCGGCAGCCGATTTTGGCGCTTTTGGTGCAGAAAGGTTTGGCGACGAATGATATGGTAACACATGCGAGTGCGGTGGTGATGGGGGTGAATTATGTTGATCTTCGGAATGTGGTGATGGAGCCAGAGACGTTACTGTTGTTGCCGCAAGATGTGGCGGAGAGACAGATGGCGGTGGCGCTAGGAGAGCAGAACGGGACGCTGGTCGTCGCGATGATGGATGTGAGCAATATTCAGGCGACAGATTATCTGGCGACGCTGACGAATAAACCGATTCGGGCGGTGATGTCGAGCGAGGATGGAATTCGGTTTGCGCTGGAGCAGTACAGTGGGGATTTTTCGGATGTTAGTCGGGCGGCGAGACAGAGTGAGGACGAGGCGAATGCGCAGCGGTCGTTGAACGTAAAGACGATTACGCAGGATTCGCCGATTTCGAAGGCGTTGATGACGATTTTGGAATATGCGGCAAAGTCGAAGGCGAGTGATATTCATATTGAGCCGCTGGAGAATTCGTTGGTGATTCGGTGTCGGGTGGATGGAGTTTTGCGGCAGATTATGGAACTACCGAAGTCGATTGAGCCGGCACTAGTGAGTCGGATTAAGATTTTGGCGAATTTGAAGATTGATGAGCATCGGGTGCCGCAGGACGGACAATTTGCGGTGCTGGTGGGAGATAAGGAAGTGGATCTTCGTATTGCGACGAGTCCGGTAGTGTGGGGTGAGCAGGTGGTAATCCGGCTTCTTGATAAAACGGGAACGTCGCTTGATATTGAGGATATGGGAATGACAGGGCGAGCGCTCAGGATGATTGAAAAGGGAATTGCGATGCCGAATGGAATGATTTTAACGTCAGGGCCGACGGGTTCGGGGAAGTCGACGACGCTATATGCACTAGTGAAGCGGATTAAGTCGGAGAAGATAAATATTGTGACACTGGAGGATCCGGTGGAGTATAAGATGGATGGTGTGAATCAGATTCAGGTGAATGTGGATGCGGGGCTGACGTTTGCGTCGGGACTTCGGAGTATTCTTCGGCAAGACCCGGATGTAGTGATGGTGGGAGAGATTCGTGATTCGGAGACGGCGCAGTTGGCGGTGCAGGCGGCGCTGACGGGGCACTTGGTGTTTTCGACACTACACACAAACTCGGCGGCGGGAATTTTGCCGCGGCTTCTTGATATGGGAATTGAGCCGTTTCTACTCGCGTCGACATTGAATACGGTGATTGGGCAGAGGTTGGTTAGGCGGGTAACGGAAAAGCGGACGACAATTAAGTCGACGGAACTAGAGACGAAACAGATTAATCATGATGTGGGGGAATTGCTACCAAAAACGACGGAGGAAGTGGCGAAGGTGGGGGAGGATTTGGGGCATAATGGACTGCCGGTTAGGAATGACGGGGGTTATATGTTGACGAAGGGGGTGGATGATAAGGATAATCCGGGTGGATATAAGGGGCGAGCGGGGATTTATGAGACGATTGCGGTGGATGAGGATATTCAGAAGTTGGTAATTGAGCATGCGACCAGTGGAGAGATTATGCGAGTGGCGAAGGAGAAGGGGACAGTGACGATGAAGCAGGATGGGGTGCTGAAGGCGTTGTCGGGGGTGACGACGTTGGAGGAGGTTAATAGGGTGGCGAGCGACTTGACGTAAAAACGATTTCTAGGGCGAACTTCTTCGTCTGTGGCTCCAGTGCTCGGAGGCAGGGC
>JAUNQQ010000007.1 GCA_030536095.1 Candidatus Saccharimonadota bacterium | reverse complement strand
GAAGATGAATATAATTAGTCCTCATATTGTTTTATGTTCCACAAACTTCCTACCATTCTTGACAAATAATCATAAGCGTTATATAATATTGACAATCATCGCCTGAACTGCTAATAATTGTATTATGATTACTGCCTATATTGACGAATCAGGAAATCTAGGCCGAGGCGGCAATTATTTTGTTTTAGCTGCAGCCGTGTTTGATAATGAAAATGGCAAAAATAGAGTAAAGAGAATTATTCGGCGAGAGCAGCAATTAATTGCAGAAGAAAATCATTCTAATACTTATTACGAAATAAAATCGTCAAAGCTTCGTTTTGAGCGGCGCCAGCGCATAATCAACAAAATCACTTCCCACGCCGATATTGATCTCTATTATCTAGTAGTTTACAAAAAGAATGCCACGCTTCTTAGACAAGGAAAGCCAAAAAATCTCACCTATAATTATTTTGCAAAACTGCTAACCGATATGATTTTTGCAAAATATAATGATGATTTTGAGATTATTTTTGATCAGCGCGCAACCTGCGTTAAGTCAATGAATTCGTTGCCGGATTATATTACTATTAATGCTTATACTAGGCATAACCATGCTAATAGGGAAGTGACGGTTATCCAGCGCGACTCAAAAACATTAGAAAACTTACAAACTGCCGATGTAATATCTGGTACGGTCTATCACGCTTATACTTATGCTCACCCCCATTTCCTAAATATGATAAAACCCAGAGTTATTAAGATGGACGAATTTCCCAGAAATAATTTTGAGGGAAGCTTACTATAAATTGACAGGATCCAATATATTTGCTATAATAATCATAGGCGTAAGCCGTATGGTGAGCTTTAGTTAGTAAGTGTCGTTATTCCGGCACCGATCCATACGCAGCTAAGAGCACTCTTCGGGGTGCTTCTTTTGTGGTATTTTTCCAACCAAAAAAGAGGCTCTCGCCTCGAATTTCAACCCTGGTGGATGATAGAGGACTCGAACCTCTGACCTCCTCTACGTCAAAGAGACGCTCTAGCCAACTGAGCTAATCATCCATAAATTGATTCTATCACACTTCCTAGATTTTCTCAATAGTGAAATCTGTTCAAAATCTCCTCGCCAATTACACCTTCTTAAAGACAGAAAAAGGCGGAAACTTATGTTTCCGCCAAAAAAGAAAGTGCGTCGTTGGCTAGGCCACTGCGGCCACAGTCTCGGCGACCGGAAGAATCTGGATTTCCCCAGACACCTCATATACTCGGCGAATACCGAGCGGTGCGCCTTCGTAAGCGATGAGCTCGTCGCCATCCGGCGTCTGGCGAAGCCGGTAAACCAGCTTCCCCGTAGAGGTATCTTCGACATAGTGTGACACTATCTCACGCCCCAATCGGAGCGGGTTTAAGGTGCACCGAAGGTGCTTCACCTCCTCCTGAGTCTTCCCGTCGGCCTTTACGACTACCTTAAAAGTGCTTGCCTCCAATGCAAGCTCCTTTCCCTAGGGCGTCCTCAGACGCCAATCCTTAACGATCGTAGCCAACGACTACACTATGATTATACACCATAACCGTATTTTTGTCAACCCCTATAATTACTTTTTTCCACAAAACTCATTAACTTTCTTCGTATCTGTGTTATAATACCACCATGAACGCAAGTGAAATTAGAAAAAAATTCCTAGAATTTCAGAAAAATAATGGTCATGTCGAAATTCCGCCGGCGCCAATGGTGCTCGAGGATGATCCTACGACTCTCTTTACCGGCTCCGGGATGCAGCCGCTCCTCCCCTATCTTCTTGGTAAAACTCATCCAGAAGGCGCTCGTCTGACCGATTCTCAGCCTTGTCTCCGTCTCCAGGATATTGATGACGTCGGCGATCCTCGTCATACGACTGTTTTTGAGATGCTCGGAAACTGGTCTCTTGGTGATTATTTTAAGCGTGACCAGATTAAAAATTTCTTTACCTTCCTCACCGAGATTGTCGGGCTTGACCCCGAACGAATTTATGTTACTTGTTTTATTGGCAATAAAAAATACGGCATTCCGAAGGATACTGAGGCAGCGGAAATTTGGCAAGAAGTTTTCGCCGAGAAGGGAATTGACGCAAAGATTGTCGAAATTGGCTCCGCAGAAAATGGTAACCAGCGCGGAATAAAACCCGGCGAGCGTATCTTTTTCTATGACGATCACGAAAACTGGTGGTCGCGCGCCGGTGGTGTTGATTCGACCCCAATCGGCGACCCCTGTGGTCCCGACTCCGAAGTTTTTTACGATTTTGGCGAAGACAAACAGGATATTGAAAAATTTGGCCAGTCGCATCCCGCTTCTGACGGCGCCCGTTTTATGGAAATTGGAAACCAGGTCTTTATGCAATATCGTCGAAATGATGATGGTAGTTTTTCCGAGCTTGAGAAGAAAAATATTGACTTCGGCGCTGGGCTTGAACGTATTGCTGCTGCCGCAATTGACTCCTTTGACGTCTTTAAGATTTCCCTGATTTACCCGATTATTAAGAAGCTTGAGGAGCTTTCTGGTAAGAACTACGAAAATAACACCGATGAAATGCGAATCATTGCTGACCATCTCCGTGGCGCCTATCTGCTTGCTGCTCAGGGCTTGAGTCCATCCAATAAGGCACAGGGTTATGCGCTTCGCCGGCTTATTCGTCGCGCCATTCTAAAGGCTCTCGACCTTGGTATTGCCCAGAACTTCCTGGCTGATACTATTTCAACAATTTCCGATGAATATAAATCTCTTCCTGATAATATTCTTCCTGCTCGGGCTAATGCTCTAGAAACGCTTGAGCGTGAAGAGCTTGCTTTTCGAAAAACCCTTAATCGTGGCATGAAGGAGCTCTTAAAGATGAAGGAAAACGGTATATCTGGCGCCGAATTCTTTAAGTTGCAAGATACTTATGGTTTTCCGCTTGAAATCGCAGTTGAGGAGGCTTATCGCCAAAATATCCCTGTCGATAAAAATTATCTCGCCGATTTTAATCGGGCTCTCTCGGAGCAGCGCGAGCGTAGTCGGACTGCCTCTAAGGGTATGTTTAAGGGTGGTCTCGAAGATCACGGTGAGATGACAACAAAATACCATACCGCTACCCACCTCCTTCTCGCCGCTCTCCAAAAGCTAATCGATCCGAATATTGTCCAGAAGGGCAGCAATATTACTTCTGATCGTCTCCGTCTCGACTTTAATCTCGACCGTAAGCTTTCCCCTGATGAAAGGTCCGCTGTTGAGGAGCAGGTGAATGCCTGGATTTCGGAAGATCTCCCCGTTTCTCATCAGGAATACGATAAGGATTACGCTAAAAATACCCTGCATGCTTCTGGTCAATTCTGGGAAAAATATCCCGACCGTCTCACAGTTTACGAAATCGGCGAGATTTCGCGCGAAGTCTGTGGCGGCCCTCATGTTGATCATACCGGCATCCTCGGAAATTTCAAAATTAAAAAAGAAGAATCTAGCTCCGCCGGTGTTCGCCGAATAAAAGCTATTCTAGAATAAATAGCATGAAAATGGGCGCCCGTAGGCACCCAGAGAAAAGTTTAGCCGAGCGCCATGTAGGCGTTCAGCTGATAGAGAATTGGCCGCATGGCCATAATCCCTACCGCTATCGCGGCAACAACCGCCACGATAGCAAACAAAACAAACTTTTCAAAAGTGCTAAAAGCCTGCATGGCTCTCCCCCTTCATCTAGGCCGCCACAATGACTTCTTTATTATAGCACACTTGCTGATATTTGTCAAGATTAGACTTTTATGTTTTTTTATTGTATAATAACATCAATGAATACTACCGAAAAATCAATCTATCTCGACTATGCTGCCGCAACTCCGCTTTCTGATAAAGCGCTAATGGCTATGACCCCTTATTTTTCTGAGAAATTTTACAATCCTGGCTCGCCCTATCTTCCCGCAAAATTTGTTCGCGATGATTATGAAGAAAAAAAGTCCCAGCTCGCCCACATCATTGGTGCCAAATCCGACGATCTAATTATTACTTCTGGTGCCACCGAATCCAATAATCTCGCCTTGACGGCTGTCTCAGAATCTGGTAAAATTCTCTTTTCTGCTACTGAGCATGACTCCGTCCGCGTCCCCGCAAAATTCCATGGTGGCAGAGAAATAAAAGTGAAACCAGATGGCGCGCTTGATTTAGACGATTTGCGCAAAAATCTTGATGATGAGACTGAGCTTATCTCTGTTGCCCTCGTCAATAACGAACTTGGCACTATTCAGCCAATCGCGGAAATTGCCGAATTGGTAAAATCTGAACGCCTCCGTCGGAGGCTAGCCGGAATTTCTCGTCCAATTTTCCTCATGTCCGACGCTTCTCAGGCACTAAACCTTCTCGAGATTTCCGTTGGTCGCCTCGGCGTTGATTTGCTTACGTTTAATTCTGCAAAGATGTATGGCCCAAAGGGCATCGGCGCACTTTACCATTCTCGCGAGACAAGACTTCATCCGCTTATTCTCGGTGGCGGTCAGGAGCAAAATTTCCGCTCCGGTACCGAGAATGTTCCCGCTCTTGTTGGCTTCTCTGTTGCCGCGGGTGAGGCAAGGTCTCATCTCACTTCCTCCCGTAAGAATTTTCAACATTTAAAGCGGCTTTTTCAGAAAACTCTCACTGATTTTTCCGAAATTACTCCGCTGTTTCTCGGCAATCCAAAGAAGCAACTCGCCAATTTTTCCCCAGTTAGTTTTCCTGGGCTGGATGCTGAGCGCCTGATTTATCTTCTCGAATCTGCTCATGTTTATGTCTCAACTGGTGCTGCCTGCGCCGCCTCTAAAGGCGAAAAGTCTCACGTCCTAAAGGCTTGTGGTTTTTCCGACGACATAATTCAGGGCTCGCTTCGTATTACTTTTGGTAAGGATAATACCGAAGAAGATATTATACTCGCCGCGAAAAAAATCGCTACCGCTGTTAATTCCGAAAGGACTCGTCTCAATGTCTAAGTCCACGGTTTTTGTAGGTATGAGCGGTGGCGTCGATTCGTCCGTTTCCGCTAAACTTCTCCTTGATCAAGGCTATCAGGTTGTTGGTGTCTATATGAAAAACTGGTCGCGCGATCTTCCGGGTATGAAATGTCCCTGGGCTGAAGATCTCGCCGACGCAAAGCGTGTCGCCGTAAAGCTCGGCATCGATTTTCGTGTTTTTGATTTTGAAACCGAATATAAGCAAAAAGTCGTTGACTATATGCTCGCTGAATTTAAACAGGGAAGAACACCCAATCCTGATATTATGTGTAATCAGGAAATAAAATTTAAGCTATTCTATGAAGTTGCTCGCGAACAAGGCGCCGACCTTATCGCTACCGGCCATTATGCGCGCGTTTTGTCAAGCAATAGCAGTTTAGACTTAACCAATAGCAGTTTAAAAATAAGCAATACCAATTTGGGATTAACCAATACCAAAATAGAAAAAACCAATAGTACTTTAAATTTAAGCAATAACAATATAAAATTAGCCAATACCAGTTTTGGGCAAAAAGCCATAAGTAAAACCCCACAACTTCTTCTCGCTGCTGACAATAATAAAGATCAGACTTATTTTCTCTATCGTATTTCCGCCGTTTCTCTTGCCCATACCATTTTCCCACTTGGCAATCTTACTAAGCCTGAGGTGAAAAAACTTGCTGAGCAATTTGGTTTTGCTAATGCTTATAAAAAAGAGTCCATGGGTGTTTGTTTCGTCGGCGAGGCGAACATGAAAGATTTTCTCCGCGATTTTCTTCCCGAAAAATATCAGCAACCCGGAAAAATTCTTGATTTTGAAACTGGCGAATTTTGCGGTTATCATGACGGTGCGGTTTTTTATACTCTCGGCCAGCGCCATGGTCTTGATATTGGTGGCGGTCTCCCCTATTATGTCGTAAAAAAGGATATGAAAAATAATCTCGTCTATGTCTCGCGTAATCTCCAGGATAAAAATCTTTGGACTAAGGAACTTATACTTGAGGATGTCTTTTTCCGTGAAACTCCGCCAAGAAACATTCGGGTTCGTCTCCGTCATCGTGGCGAACTTCTTCCCGCCATTTATGAGGCTCAAAAACTCATTTTCCCTGAAAAAACTCGTCGTCCCGCCTCTGGTCAAAGCGCCGTAATTTACGACGGCGAGACTTGTCTTGGCGGTGGGATTATTTTATAATAAATGCTAAATTTAAAACTTAAATCCCGAACAAATTTTTCGCATTCTTATCTGCCCGTGCAATTATTTCCTCAGTCGAAATTTCGTATCTTTTTGCCAAAAATTCTGCCGTCGCCCGAACATAATGCGGTTCGTTGATTTCTTTTCGATATGGCACCGGCGTTAGAAACGGTGCATCTGTCTCGAGCAGAATTCGCTCCAGTGGCGGCAGCGGCGCCTTTTTCCGAAATGTCATAATTCCGCCCGCCCCAATATAAAATCCTCGTTCCAGGCATTTCTGCAATACTGCCTCGCTATCCGAAAAAGAATGTACTACTCCCGAAATTCCGCGAAATTCATCGATTACCCTAAAAAACTCACCAAACGCCTCTCGCACGTGAAAAATCGCCGGTAGCTGATACTTTTTTGCTAATTTTAACATTTTCCGAAACAGTTCTATCTGTCGCTCCATCTCTTTATTAGAATTATCATTATGAAAATCCAGCCCAATTTCCCCAATCGCCACCGGTAAACTCCCCGCGAGAAAATCTTTTTCAATCTTCTCGAAGCTCACCTCTGCCATTTTTTCACTTTCATCTGGATGAATCCCGTACGCCCAAAAAATCTTCATTCTGTCATCGGAAAACCTACTAGCAAAATCCCGCGCCCGCTCTGAATCTTTCATTGTCGTTCCTACGCAGATTATCTTAGAAACCTCATTTTCTCTCGCTCGCTTCACTAATTTCTCCGGCGTAAAATCCGCAGAATTCGCCTTTTTTGTCCCACAAACATATTTATAAACCGAAAAATCATGAATATGGCAATGCGTATCAATCATACCAGAATTATATCATAAATCTCTAGGTTAACCCCTGAATTCACATAAAAAGGGCGAAAACCATGTTTTCGCCCTTTATCTTAAAGCATGGAGCTACTACTCACTTCCATCAATTCGTCTGGTCCGTGCGTCAGTCGGATAGTATCTGTGTATTTCCTCCCATGTTGCCGCTAGCCGCGTCCTCTGGTTAATAGTCAAGAACCTGATTATTTCCTCAATCTCCATTCGCCGACTTTCCCTCGAGTCCGCCTCGAAGTTCTTGCATCTACTGACTATAAATGTCTGGTCATCTCGCCCGTTGAGTATTTCGTATCCACTCAACACGAAACCATACTTCTCGATTTTCTTATTTCTGCCGAGATCACGCACCTTCTGACACCCAAAGCTACCAGATAGCGCCGAACAATGACAACACATTGGGCATAGGTGCAATGCCTCAGTTTTTATCGGCACACCCTTCTGGATGCATAAATAATACATTCCCTCACCGCTTTTCAAAAGCAGAATCTGCTCTGATGGTTCTTCTCGGACGTCGCTTATTCTTTCTTTATCGATTTCTTCCAACTCCACCTCGTAGGTGGAGCACCACCTATTATCGCCACCAACAATCATCATAAACGCTCTGTCATCTTCAACATAAAGTTCTTTACTTCCAGTTTCCATGACTATCATGTCAACCACTCCTTATGCTCGCAATGTACAACTACTATTCTCCATTATACAATAAAAATTCATTTTTTGCAAGCATTATCTCAAAAATAGGAAAAATTTCAAGTCTCGGCTCTCTGGCTACAGTAATTTTTCTGAACTAAAATCTTCTAGATTGGTTTTTGAGTCAGTGAAGCGCGTCTTTGGGCGAGCAAACTGGCGAAAAAGCCAAGACCTAGCTTCCGGTCACAATAATTTTTACTAATTAAAATCGCATAGATTAGTCTTCGAAAGTTCGACGCGCGATTTTGATCGAGCGAGAACTTGAGAAGGCTAAGATACGCGATTTTAATAGTAAAAATGGTGCCCGAGGCAGGACTTGAACCTGTACGTCATTGCTGACACTAGCACCTGAAGCTAGCGCGTCTACCAATTCCGCCACTCGGGCTCTCCTCTTATTATACCACATTCTCTAAAAATATGGTAAAATAATCTTATGACAGACGAATTTTCCCGCTGGGTTCTCTATTTTACTATCTACTCCTTTCTCGGCTACCTAATCGAAGTCATTTTCTGTTCAATTCGCGGCAAAAAACTCGTCCAACGCGGCTTTCTCTTTGGTCCCGTTGTCCCGCTTTACGGTTTCGGCGCCATTCTCGTCCTCTGGTCAACCACCGCCGTCCGCGATGACCCCTGGCTAACTTTCTGGCTCTCGCTCATTATCTGCACTGCTCTTGAATATATCACCGGCGTCCTCCTCGAAAAACTCTTTCATCTTAAATGGTGGGATTATTCAAAAAAGCATAAGCTCCAGGTGGGCGGCAAGATTTTTCTTGGCACATCGCTTGGTTTTGGCTTTGGTGGTTGCATGATTGTCTATTTTTTTCAAAAATACATTGACCTCCTAATTGACAATCTCCCGCCTTCATGGCTGAGTAATCTCGCCCTTATCTCACTTGTTCTATTTTTCCTCGACACGGTAATCTCTGTTTATGCAACCCAAATCGCCACTACGAATCTCGATCTCCAAAACATTATCGGTGACCAAACCAATGAAATAAAGCGCGCCGCCCGGAAGGTTCTGAAACAAGTTTTTCTGGGCGTAGAACAGGGAAAGGAGCGCGGAAAACGCTGGCTAAAAAAACAGCAACGCGCCTACAAAAAGGAATTGCGCCGCCAGAAAAAACTTACCCAAAAAACCCTGCGAAAAACCTTCAAAGGTCATAAAAAACCCTAAAGCCCGACAGTCATCAGCAGCTATCGGATGTTCTAACTAGATTAGTCTTCTTCTGTAATCGCCAGATTTAGCTCTTCGAGTTGCCCCGCTTCTACCTCTGATGGCGACCCCATCATCAGGTCGTATCCACTACCATTCTTCGGAAACGCAATAATATCTCGAATATTTTTCTGGTCGGTTAGCACCATAAAAATCCGGTCAATCCCAAACGCACATCCCGCATGCGGCGGCGCACCAAACCGAAACGCATTTAGCATCCCGCCAAACTTCTTCTCAACAAACTCGTGGTCATAACCAATATTTGAAAACGCCTCATACATAATATCCGGATTATGATTCCGTACCGCTCCCGAACAAATCTCATAACCATTCATTACCATATCATACTGATCCGCTAAAATCGCGAGTTTTTCATCATCCGACTTTGCCGCCTTGAGCGCGGCTAATCCACCTTTTGGCATTGAGAACGGATTATGCCCAAAATCAATCTTTCGCTCTCCATCATTCCATTCATAAAACGGAAAATCTGTCACCCAACAAAGTGCCACTTCGTTATCGCTTTTTAGCTCTTTTACTTCCGCAAAAGTTTCTCGGAGTACGCCTAGAACCTTATTTACTTTTGCTCGCTCATCCGCCCCAAAAAACACTGTATCTCCCGGCTTCGCTCCAGTTTTTTCTCGAATTGCCTGGAGTTCTGCGGGACTCAAAAACTTCGCAATTGGCGACTTTTCCGTTCCATCTGCCTGATATATGATATATGCCAGTCCCCCTGCGCCCAACTTTCTTGCCTGCTCCGTAAAATTGTCAATCTGCGACCGTGTAAAATCCGACCCATTCGGCACCAGAATTGCCTTCACACACGGTTGTTTAAACACCTTAAACTCTGTATTCTGGAATACATCCGTTAACTCTATCAGCTCCAGTCCATATCTTAAATCTGGCTTATCTGTTCCATATTTTTCCATCGCTTCGGTATAACTCAGTCTTGGAATTTTCTCAGAAACCAATTTCTTCCCAGCAAAATCTTTCACCAGTGACACAATTAGCGGCTCCATCAATTCCCGAATCTCCTCCCCATCTTCAATAAAACTCATCTCCATATCCAGCTGATAAAAATCACCATACAGCCGATCCGCCCGCGGATCCTCATCTCGAAAACACGGCGCAATCTGAAAATATCTCGGCACCCCGCCCACCATCAGAAGCTGCTTAAACTGCTGTGGCGCCTGTGGCAGAGCATAAAACAGCCCCGGCTTCAGCCTCGACGGCACGAGAAAATCTCGCGCTCCTTCCGGACTAGAATTTGCCAAAATCGGCGTCGTCACTTCCACAAAATCCCGTTCGGTCATATACTTTCTGAGAATCTGATAATATTCCGATCGCTTTCGAATTAGCTCCTGCATCTTCGGCCGCCTTAAATCAAGATACCGGTATTTCAGCCGCAACTCCTCCCCCGTTCTCTCCCCCTCATCGTGCGTATTGACCGGCGGCGTGTCTGCTCGATTCAAAACTTCCAATTTTTCCACTACTAACTCAATATCGCCCGTCGGAATATTTGGATTTTTTAGTTCATCCGCTCGTTCTCGCACTTTTCCGCTTGCACTCAACACATACTCATCTCGCACCGCTTCCGCCAGATGAAATGCCTCCTCCGTATCTGGTGTTACGACCAACTGCAAAATCCCTTTCTCATCTCGTAAATCAACAAAAATTAGTCCACCATGGTCGCGTCTCGAATTTACCCAGCCCGCCACTGAAATATTCTCCCCCATTTTTCCTTCCGCCTCTAATGTCAACACTCTTTTCATGCCCTTCATTATATCACCTTTCTCCCCGTTTTACCAGATATTTTTCCTAATAGCTCTCTTTTGTGAGCAATAAAACTCTTATGCGTTCGCGTAATATGACACATCATCAATTCTAGGTAGCGGCAATCCCGTCCAACTCTGTAAAACTTTCCCGTCGTGATTTGTCGCTACAATCGCTGGATAATTTGTTATGTCGTATGCTCGCGTAAAAATCTCCCCGTCAATCGTTTCTGGATCTAAAACTCGTATTTCCGTCTCGCCAATCTTCCTTCCTAAGTCCCTCAAGAAACTTTCGGTTTCTGCCCCATAATCCGTTTCTCTTTTATATACTGCGGTTATGCCCATCCTTTTTCTCCTTTTGTTCTCTTATAATTTTTTCAAATTCATCCAAAGTCTTAAACTCCCGAAACACGCTCGCAAATCGCACATATGCCACCTCATTTATCTCCGCCAGAACATCCAAAATCGTCTCACCAATCTCCTCCGAAGTGACCACTTCTTTCCCAACTTTATGTAGTTGCTCCTCCACTTTATCTACCACCGCTTCAACTTCCAAATCCGAATTAAAGAACTTCCCCACGCTCCGATTCACTGCTGATGCTAATTTATCTCGGTCAAAAACCTCCTTCTTTCCGCTCCTTTTTGTCACCATTAGCTGCGGCATCTCAATCCGCTCATATGTCGTAAATCTCACCCCATCAGGATTTTCTCGCCGTCGCCGAATCGTCGTTCCATCCGGCGCTTCCCGGCTCTCAATTACCTTTGAGTCGCCAATCTTCAATCCGTTATTCACTTACTTCTTTCCTCTCAATTTTCCTCGGAGGCTCGGCGGAATATCTAAGTCATCATCATTATTATTCGCTGGTGGCGTCTTAATCGAATCCCACATATTCACCTTGTTTTCTGCCGTAAAATCTGCCGAATCAACCTTTGGCACCTGCTCATCCGTCGTCAATTTTCCCGGCTCCTTCGCCTCAACTACTGGCTCTGGTTCGGGTTCCGGTTCTGGCTCCGGCTCAATCATTTTTTCCGCCGTCGCAATCGCCGCCTTTTCACGCTCAATTTCTCGGTAATAATCCGAATCAAATCCTGTCGCAACTACTGTAATTACAATCTCATCCTCAAGGTCTGGCCGAATTGACGCACCGAAGATAATATTCGCATCCGACGACACTGCTCCTGTAATAACCTCTGCCGCCTCCTGAATTTCACTCATGCTCATATCGTAGCCACCAGACACCGAGAATAATACTCCTCTCGCTCCCTCGATTTTTACCTCAATTAGTGGCGACTCAATCGCCTGTTGCGCCGCAAGCACCGCCCGATTTTCGCCACTTGCTCGCCCAATTCCCATTAGCGCCGACCCAGCTTCTTTCATAATTGCCTTCACATCCGCAAAGTCCAGATTAATCAGCGCATGTTCCGTAATTAGCTCCGAAATCCCCTGTACTCCCTGCCTGAGTACATCATCTGCAATTTTGAATGTCTCTAGTAACGGCGTCCGTGGGTCAATCGTCTGCAAAAGTCGGTCATTCGGAATTGTAATCAGCGCATCCACATTTCGCGCCAATCTCTCAATCGCCGCCTCCGCATTTTCCCGTCGCTTCGCCCCCTCAAAGGTAAATGGTTTTGTCGCTACGCCTACCGTTAAAATATCTCGACTTTTCGCTTCTTCCGCTACTACCGGCCCAGCTCCCGACCCAGTTCCACCTCCTGCTCCCAGGGTAATAAACACCATATCCGCCCCATCCAACGCCTTCGCGATATTATCCCGACTTTCCTCTGCTGCCTCGCGTCCTTTTTCTGGATCACCTCCCGCCCCCAGGCCCTTTCCGATATGTACCTTTGTATCAGCATCACAATGATGTAACGCCTGTGCATCTGTATTTACCGCAATAAATTCCACGCCCGAAAGACCTACCTCCTTCATCCGATCCACCGCTGATCCACCAGCTCCACCTACCCCAATCACCTTAATGCTTGCTACGCTTTCCACCTCTGTTGGTTTTATTTCCGGCATATTACTCCTCACTTTTTCAATTTCCTTCATTATAGCACACCTGAATAAAATTTCAACTACTTTCTTTGGATTTTTCTCTTGAACAAGAATCCTAAAAAGTAAAAACAAAAATTAAACATTTTATGGAAAAAAAATGGTGGTTGTGGTAATATTATATTATGGATGAAAAGGCAAAATTTTCAGTTGGAATTGACATCGGGACAGAAAATGTTAGAGCAGTAGTTTTGACCGAGGGAAAAGAGGGCGAGTTGGCGGTAGTGGGGTATAATGAAGGTAAAAATATCGGTATGAGGAAAGGGGTGGTAGCCAATCTGACTGGTCCGAGCGAGGCGATTGACCGAGTTCTGGGGGAAGTCGAGCGGATGAGTGGTTATCAGGTGAATAATGCAACCGTGTCTATTAATGGCGCACAAATTACTAGTGAACGCGCAGAGGGTGTTATTGCTGTCGGCACGGCAGACCATGAGATTTCCGCGGAAGATTTGGATCGCGTTGAAGCGGCCGCAGTGGACGGGCGCATTGCTGCGAACCGCGCAGTTTTAGATGTTTTACCTCTGGATTACACCCTAGATGACCAGAATGGAATAAAAGACCCGATGGGAATGACTGGGGTCCGACTAAAGATGGAGGCCTGCGTAGTTTCAACGCTTACGCCTAATTTGCTAAATCTAAAAAAGGCGACCGAGGCAGCGAGCGTTACGACGGAATTAGTCGAACCGAGCGTAATGGCGGGGGCAAGAGCAGTTTTATCAGAGAAGCAAATCGAAAACGGAGTAGGGGTAATTGATTTGGGTGCTGCGACGACCGGAGTAGCAGTTTATGAGGAGGGTGATTTACAATATCTCGGCGTAGTGCCAGTGGGCTGGAATAATATCACGAACGACCTCGCCATAGTTTTACAGATTGATACTGAAATGGCGGAGGATATTAAGCGCCGATTTGTGACTGGTCTATTTGAGGATGGCGAAAAAGACATTGTTGTACGAAAAGGTCGGACGGAGTTGAATTTTTCGCGAGAAGAAGTCAATCAGGTCGTAAGGGATCGTGTGGCGGAGATTTTTGAGCGGGCAAGAGGCGAGTTAGTGCGAGCAAAATACGACCAACGATTACCAGAGGGAATTGTTTTAATCGGCGGTGGTGCACGCATGAGGGATATTGATTATTTCGCAAAGGAGGCTTTTCAGGCAGCAGTAAAAATTGGCGTCCCGCATAATCTCGGCGGTGTGGCCGAGTCGATTTACCGTCCGGAATACGCCGCCGCCGTCGGCCTGGCCATGAAAGGTATTCAAGAAGCCCCACGCGAAGGCACCGTAAAACTAAAAAAGAAAAAAGGTGATAGTAAGGGCCTCTTTGGCTGGCTAAAAAAGTTTTAGTCACTAATTTTTGCCTACCCGATGCACTTGCGACTGTTTACAAAATACTTTTTATGGTTTAACAAAAACTAAATTTCCCTCGGCGTCAAAATCTCATACCCCGTCTCTGTAACTAATACCGTATGTTCAGTATGACATCCAATCGAACCATCATTCATCACCACTGTCCATCCGCTCCCATCATCCGCCACATGATTCGCTGGTTTCCCCAAACTTGCCATCGGCTCAATACACAGCGTATCACCCACTCGCAGTTTATAATTATAACTCCGAACTTTATAATTTGGCACCAGCGGCTCCATATGCATCTTCTCTCCGATAAAATGCCCAACATAATTCTCAATCACCCCCAATTTCTCTCGCCGAAGCACTCTCTCTACTGCCTCCCCAATTTTCCAAATCGGTACACCCGGTCGCACCTGATCAATTCCCTCCATCAGCGCACTCTCCGTTACAGAAATCATCCGCCTTACTGCCGGACTTCCTCCATCTCCAACCAACATTGTAAACGCCGAATCAGTATAATACCCCTTATATCCGATCACCATATCAAACGAAACTTTGTCGCCGTCTTGAAAAACATAATCACTCGGCGCCCCGTGGACCAGTTGTTCATTCGTTGAAATACAAATCGCTCCTGGAAATTTCTCCTCCAACTCATCATATGCTACTGTCGCACCTCGTTTTTCAACTTCCTTCCGTACCCACGCATCCACCTCCTTTTCACTCATTCCCACCTGAACATAATTCCTTAAATCCGTCAACAACTGCCCCAGAATCTTTCCCCCCTCCCGCATTGCCGAAACTTTTTCTTCCAATTTCTTATCCATACCATCTTATTATACTCTGGAAATTTCAAAAGTCAAAATTCCCCCAAAATTTTTCTGATATGATATAATCATACTATGATTCGAAAAATTATCAGTGCGCTTACTCTTATCCTTATAGTCTTTGTCCTTTGGCAGGCAAAAGACCAGATTTTTATGGCTGTTGATTATCTTCAGAATACTAATCTTCTCGTTGTTCTTATGCTTATTCCAGAGCAGCTATTTATGTATTACTGCTGCGGCCAGATGTTTTTCTCTTACATGCGCGCAAAAGGCGACTCTAAAAATATCTCAAAATTCGATCTTTTTCGTATTTCACTTGAGCTAAATTTCATGAATCATGCCGTTCCGTCCGGCGGTGTTTCTGGTCTTGGTTATATTGCCTGGCGTCTAAAGCCTTACGGCGCAAGTTATGGTGAAACCTCTTTTATGTACCTTCTTCGCTATGCGATTACTATTTCTACTAATCAGCTCCAGACCGTCCTTGCAATTATTTTTCTCATTTCTCAGGGTGAACTCTCTGATTCTGCCTCTTGGATTCTTGGTGTGGTCGCTTTCGTCTGTCTTGCTATATTTCTTGTTATTGTTGCCATCGTTGTTATCGCCAGCAGCAAAAAACGCATTGACTGGTTTGCCAAAACAGGTACAAAGTTTGTAAACTGGTTTGTTGAAAAAATCACTTTTGGTCATAAAAAAGACATCTTGAACCTAAAAACCGTCCAGAGTTATTTTCATGATATTCATAAAAACCTCATGGAGGCTCGAGAGAATAAGTCTATATTAATTAAACCTATCCTCTGGGGAGTTGTCTATAGTTTTCTTGAGGTTGCGACTTATTGGGTCGTCTCAATCTCAATGGGTCACCCCGAACTCCTCCCCCCGATTATGGTTGCCGAAGCTATTGGCTCAGTCATCGGCGGGATTGTCGCCACTCCGGGTGGAATTGGCGGCTACGAAGGCTCAATGATTGGCGTAATGACCATGCTAAATGTCGAAATTGGTCTCGCTACTGCCGTCGTTGTTACTACTCGTGTTATTGTTCTCGTCTTGACGGTCGGCTCAGGTTATGGTTTTTATCAACATGCCGTATCTAAAATTGGCAAGAAGGAACGTGCTGAAATCGAGCGTATTAACGAAGATAATCCGCTCGACTAATGGATGATCTAGTTTTTTCGGTTTCCGGATTTCTTGATAATCTAAATCAGGATCTCGCTTATGCTTTTTCGGGTGTCATCATCGAGGGTGAGGTCGCCTCTTATAAAACATCTCAGGGAAAATGGATTTTTTTCGACCTAAAAGACGACGAATCTAGCGTAAATTGTTTTATGCCTGTTTGGCAACTTTCCATTCCTCTCGAAGATGGTATGAAAGTCCGTGTAAAAGCCCTGCCAAAGGTGACAAAATGGGGAAAATTTTCGCTCACCGTCCAAAAAATCGTCCCCGTCGGTGAAGGCAGTATTAAGAAGGCTTATGAGCTTCTAAAAAAGAAATTAACCAAAGAAGGTCTTTTTGACCCAGCCAAAAAGCGTCCACTCCCAGAGAATCTCGTCCGAATCGGTGTCATTTCTTCGACTGGAGCCGCCGGCTATGCCGACTTTTGTAAAATTATCAACCATCGCTGGGGTGGTCTCGAAATTCAGGTTTGTCATACTCAGGTTCAGGGAATGGCCGCGCCTGAACAGATGATTCGTGCTCTAAATTATCTGAATGAAAAAGGTGAAGTTCAGATTATCGCCATGATTCGCGGTGGTGGCTCAGCGGATGACCTCTCTTGTTTTAATGACGAAGCCCTAGTTCGCGCCATTGCCAGCTCAAAAATCCCCGTGATTACCGGTATTGGTCACGAAGTCGACGAAACTCTCGCCGATCTCGCCGCTGATATTCGCGCCTCTACTCCGAGTAACTGCGCCGAGATGCTTACGCTTGACAAATCCGCCGAAATAAGACGCATTAATTCTCAGACTGAGGGACTTTCTCGCCGTATCTATGCCGCCATTGTTGATGTTGCGAACGAGCTACAGTTAAAGCGTGACGGTCTTCGCCGCATCTTATCCGAAAAAATCGAAGCCACCAACAGAGTACTGCAATCTAAAATCTCCACCGCAAATTCCGTGATGAAAAAATCCGTCAGCGAGTTGCAGGCTAAAACCGACCGCGACCTTGCCCAGCTAAAACATTTTATCGCTGAGAGATTAAACCACGAACTTGCCAAAATCGAAAATACCTTGAAGATTATTGAGTCTATGAATCCAGAATTGGTCTTAAGGCAGGGATATGCTATTATTGCCGGTGAAATAGATATTGGTAAAACTCTAAAAATTACAACTATGAAAAAATATTTCGAAGCAGAAGTAAAGAAAATTGAAGAAAGGAATAAAGATGGCAGATGAAAAATCTAAAAGCATTAGCGAAAAGATGAACGAACTAAATAAACAGGTCGAATGGTTTTATGGCGATGATTTCTCACTTGATCAAGCTGCCGAAAAATACGAAGCAACGATGAAGGCCGCCAAAGAAGTAAAGACCGACCTCGAAACCCTAAAAAACAAAATCGAAGTCATCGACAAAGAGTTTTAAAAAAACGCCCCTCACTCGGGGCGAAATTTTATCTAACCTCAACTCTAGTTCTCGGTAAGTTTTTCCCCGAAAAATGCCTCTTCTTCGTTTTCACAAAGGTAACCACCCCATCTTTCGCCGCATGAATCGTAAAATTCCGCGACAAATATGTCCCCGGCCCTGCAATCTTTGTTGCACCAGTCTGACGCACAATTACTTCACCATTCCGGACTTTCTGTCCACCAAATCTCTTCACGCCAAGCCTCTGCCCAGCATTATTATGTATATTCTTCGCGGTTCCACCAGCTTTTACGTGTGACATACTATTTCTTCCTTAAAATTAATATCTCTCGGGCAACTATCTGACCAGGTCGCGCATAAATCAACTCCCCAGCACCCGACTTTTCTACATTATACTCCAACTCTCTAATTTCGTCAAGATTTTTTACGAGTTTTTCGTACTCGCCATTCCCCCGTAGCCACGCTGGTACCGCAATCACCACCGGCGTCCCGCTTCGAATTTGCCTACCTAGATTTTTCAAAAATCCCCTGAGAATATCACCACAAACATTCTGCTCGTTTTTCAGTCTCACTCCGCTCGGAATCTCCGACAGCGGACTCCCGAGGTAACTTTCCGCCGCCACTGCCGAAATTTCACCACTCCACCGATGTTCCGTTGCATCCCCGACTTCTAGTGTCCAGTCCCCCTGCGCCGCCCCGAGAAATTTTAAGTTTCTCTTCGAATATTCAATCATCTTCGGATTTTTATCCGTCCCATAAACATAATACCCCATCAGCCTTGCCTCTTGTAAAATTACCCCCGTCCCACAAAACGGATCCAAGACTCTCGACCCAGCCGGCATAACTCCACATAAGTTTATTAAGATTTGCGCCAATTTCGGCGGCAGCATCCCCACTTTCGCATCTCGCGCCGGTCGCATTCGATCTCGCCGCGTATATGCATTAATGTTTTGTACGCCTATTGACACATACCATTTATCATTATATAGTATAAACTCTACGTGCCGGTCTCTCCGCCCCAGTCCATTCCCCAGCGCCGCCGCCGTTGAAATCACCCTTTCTCGATTCGGTACTACTCTCGCACTCCTGTTCGCTTCCCTGAGTGCATTTTTAAGCTCAAGCGCTTTTCTCATTACAACCTGCTTCGTCGCCCTCCGCGAATAATCTGAAATCCCCAACGTTATCTTTCCCGCGTCTAGACTTTTTAGATAATCAGCTGGCGAAATTGTCAACTCCTCTGCAATCTTTATTACGCCTCCCAGCCGGTCGATATTTGGTCGAGAATCCGCCGAAAATTCAGCTAGTTCCTTGCTTACCCATTGAACATTATAAAACTGCGCACTCAGCTCTGCCACCGATATTTCTGGCTGTCTACCTAAAACTCCAAGATATTTCATACCTTGATTATATCATATCCTGTGTTATAATCATAGTATGAGCAATGTGTTAATTATAGGGAACGTAATAAAAGATGTCTATCTCCGTCTCGACGAGCGTCGGAATCACTTTGAAGAAGATGAGCAGGGAATACCTTGGCTCGATTTAAAATTCGACGGAAAGTCTGCCGCAAAATTCTTTACTCGCACTGCGATTTTTGGTGGTGCAGCCGTCGCGATGGAAGTAATGAATCGTTTCGAACACAGTGCAAAAATCGCCGGTGCGCGCCTTGGTTTTGTTGATGGTAGTGTTGTTGATAATGCGCAGGAGGCTCAGGAATACCGTTATATGCTTAGCCGCGGAAATAATATCACCTATCTTACTGGCAACGAGAGAGAAAAAACCATTTGGGTAACCCCTACTGACTCTGTTGATTGGATTTATGTCGACCGTAGCGCCGGCGTAACGGACGACTTAGTAAAAAACCTTCGTCAGTTTTTGTCAATTTCCTCGCATACGCGTGTTGCCGTCTATGTCCCACGTAATCCATCTGATGCCGATAAGAAGTTATTGGCTTTTGCTAGTATGATTTTTGTTGATGAATCCGAAAAGTCCGATTCTAGCCTTTCCGGCCCCAATCTAAACGGCTTGACAGATGCTAATTATTCTGGTTCGGTCTGTCGTATTTCCGATCGTAGTATTACTCTCGGCACTGTTCATCAGAGTTGGCGAATTGAGCGGACGGATTTGATGACGCATCTAACCTGTCATTCTATTATCGCCTCAACAATTTTCTCTGCCCTGCTTCATGATTACTCCGTAAAAGATGCCCTGCTTATGGCAAAGGTAAATGTCGAAAACTCTACCCTTCTCGGTACTGTTCCGAAAAAGCGCGTCGAGTCTCTCGCTAAAAATCAGCGTGCCGAAGAAACCGACCTTCGGATGATTACTGCGCAGCTAATGGCTCCTGGGAAGGGAATTCTCGCTGCCGATGAGTCTGGTGGGTCTATCCATAAGAAGTTTGAGTCTCTGCTTATCCCCGATGATGAGGAACATCGCCGCGATTATCGTAATATTTTCCTCTCTACTCCCGAATTGGAACAATATATAAATGGTGTTATTCTATTTGACGAAACAACAAAACAATTATCTGATGATGGTCGTGATTTTGTCTCGTATCTTACTGCGCACGGAATAATTCCCGGCGTAAAAGTCGATAAGGGTCTAGTGAATTTTCCTGATTCCGAAGAAAAATATACTGACGGACTCGATGGTTTAAGGGAGCGATTAGACGAATATTATGAACGCGGGCTTCGTTTTGCAAAATGGCGCGCTGCCTTTGAGGTGAGGGGAACTGATTATCCGTCCGAAATGGCGATTGAGAAAAATGCTGATATTCTTGCCACTTATGCAAAGATTTGTCAAGATGCCTCCATTGTCCCAATTGTTGAGCCGGAACTCGTTTATGATGGGAACTATACTCTCGAAACTAGTATTGATACCACCTCAAAAATCCTCGATTGTCTCTTTGACGCTCTCGGTAAACAGGGAATTAAGCTCGAATCTTGCATCCTGAAAGTAAATATGGTTATGGCTGGAAAACAATATCCGATTCAATCCACCACCGAAGAAGTCGGCCGTGCCACTTCCCAGGTTCTCCGTGCGCATGTTCCGCGTAAGCTCGGTGGCGTTGTCTTTCTTTCCGGTGGTCAGTCTCCCGAACAAGCGACCGAAAATCTTCGCGAAATTACTAAAAACGGTCCTTTCCCATGGCCAGTCACGTTCTCTTTTGCTCGTGCTCTGCAGGATCCCGCTCTTGTCACCTGGAAGGGTGATAACGAGAATTCTGACGCTGCTAAGGACGCCTTTAAGGCCCGCCTTATCGCAAACTGTGACGCAATAAAATAATCTAACTTATTTATCTATCTAATCGCCCACTTTATGGGCGATTTTTTCGAAAAACCCTTGACTTCTGCTTTTATTTGGGTTATGATTAAAATGTACTAAATTACAATTTTGGAAGCCCACTTTTTGTAGGAAGCTGGTCCGCCAAAACTCAAGCAAAAGTTGCGACATCGCATAATCAGCATGAGTTTTGGTAAAAGCTTCTGTTGTAATTTAGTACACCAGTGCGGTGTCGCTTTTTATTGCAGAACTTTTGCAAGAAAACGCAAAGCCATAGAATAAAAAGTGAACCTCCGCCAATATGGCGCAGAGAAGTAAATAACTTTAAAGCGCCTT